>NZ_JBRRCU010000007.1:0-109269 GCF_056759195.1 Stenotrophomonas sp. STEN083
CATGTATGCTGCTATCCCTATTGCAGTAAAGAGCTCGGCGCAGTACCTGTAGTGCGGAGCCACGCTCGGAAGGGGCTTTATGGCTTTGGCTTCAGCCGAGCATGGCTCGGCACTACAGGGCTTTACCGGGCAGACCTCTGCCGAGCATGGCTCGGCACTACAGGCAGGTCGCTGACTGCCTGACGCGCTGTATCGGCCGTTCGGCGTGGGCCGCCAGCGGGTAAACTAGCGCAATGCCCCAGAGTCCCGCGCAACAACTGCTTTCCAGCGTTTTCGGTTACGACAGTTTCCGCGGCGATCAGCAGGCCATCGTCGAGCACGTTGCCAGTGGCAACGATGCCTTGGTATTGATGCCAACCGGTGGCGGCAAATCCCTTTGCTATCAGATCCCGGCGCTGCTGCGAGAGGGCTGCGGCATCGTCATCTCGCCGCTGATCGCCTTGATGCAGGACCAGGTGGAGGCGCTGCATCAGGTCGGTGTCCGCGCCGAGTTCCTCAATTCCACCCTCGATGCCGAAACCGCCGCGCGGGTCGAGCGCGAGCTGCTGGCCGGCGAGCTGAAGCTGCTCTACGTCGCCCCCGAGCGCCTGCTGACCGGGCGCTTCCTGTCGCTGCTGAGCCGCGCGCACATCTCGCTGTTCGCCATCGATGAAGCCCATTGCGTATCGCAATGGGGCCATGATTTCCGCCCCGAATACCGGCAGCTGACGGTTCTGCATGAGCGCTGGCCACAGGTGCCGCGCATCGCCCTGACTGCCACCGCCGATCCGCCCACCCAACGCGAGATCGCCGAGCGCCTGGACCTGTCCACCGCACAGCATTTCGTCAGTTCCTTCGACCGCCCCAATATCCGCTACACGGTGGTGCAGAAGGACAACGCCAAGCGCCAGCTGCTGGGGTTCCTGCGCAACCATCGCGACGAAGCCGGCATCGTTTACTGCATGTCACGGCGCAAGGTCGAGGAGACCGCGCAGTTCCTGTGTGGCGAGGGCATGCAGGCCCTGCCCTATCACGCTGGCATGCCGGCCGAGGTGCGTGCCGCCAACCAGCGCCGGTTCCTGCGCGAGGACGGCATCGTGATGTGCGCCACCATCGCCTTCGGCATGGGCATCGACAAACCGGACGTGCGCTTCGTAGCGCATACCGACCTGCCCAAATCGATGGAAGGCTATTACCAGGAAACCGGCCGCGCCGGCCGCGATGGCGAGGCTGCCGAAGCCTGGCTATGTTACGGGCTGGGCGACGTGGTGCTGCTCAAGCAGATGATCGAGCAGTCCGAAGCCAGCGAGGAGCGCAAGCAGTTGGAGCGCTCCAAGCTCGACCACCTGCTCGGCTATTGCGAGTCCATGCAATGCCGCCGCCAAGTACTGCTGGCCGGCTTCGGCGAAACCTATCCCAAGCCCTGCGGCAACTGCGACAACTGCCTCACCCCGCCCGCCGCCTGGGACGCCACCATTCCGGCGCAGAAGGCGCTGAGCTGCGTGTATCGCAGCGGCCAGCGTTTTGGCGTCGGCCACTTGATCGACATCCTGCGCGGCAGCGACAACGAGCGCATCCGCCAACTCGGCCACGAAAAACTCAGCACCTACGCCATCGGCAATGACCTGGACGCGCGCGCCTGGCGTGGCGTATTCCGCCAGCTGGTCGCCGCCAGCCTGCTGGAAGTGGATCCGGAAAGCCACGGCGGCCTACGCCTGACCGATGCCAGCCGCGATGTACTCACTGGCCGCCGGCAGATGATGATGCGCCGCGACGCTGCACCCACCCGCGAGCGCGAGCGCGGCGGCCCGCGCACCGGCTTGCCGGTGCAGGCTGGCGATCTGTCGCTGTTCCAGGCGCTGCGAGGGCTGCGTGCGGAACTGGCACGCGAACAGAACGTGCCGGCATTCGTGATCTTCCACGACAGCACCCTGCGCAACATCGCCGAACAGCGCCCGACCAGCGTCGATGCACTCGGCAAGGTGGGCGGCATTGGCGGCAGCAAGCTGGCCCGCTATGGTCAGCGGCTGGTCGAGATCGTACGCGAACAGGGCTGATCGGCAGCACCGAGCTGCCCTGCCTTTGTAGCTGCGGCTAACGCTGACTCAGGTTCTGCTCGGCCAGCAACAGCAGCCCATCCAACTTGCGCCGATCCGGCGAGCCGGCAACCTGCAGCCGCCCTATCAGCAGCAGCACGCGCTGCAGCTCATCCTTGGCCAGACGCGCATGCCCCAACTGCAGCAGGGATTCGGCCAGCGCCAGACTCGTCTCGACAACAGCAGCGCTGTCTTTGCCTTGCCTGCTGCCTGCGAACTCCACCGCAGCCCTGCGCAAAGCCAGCGCTTGCTCGCCCTCGCCCTGCCGCACCGCCAGATCGGCGCGGATACCCAGCCACCGTAGCTGCAGTTCCTCCGCTACCGGTGAGTCCATTTGCTCGAGCAGTTGTCGCGCCTGCACAAGCTGGCCACTACGCACATGCCAATCGATCCGGTTCAAGTGGGCCTGCACGCGACCGGGCGCATCGGCAGGCAAACTCTGGCTCAAGCCCTTGTCAGCGTGCATCAGCATCACGCCTGCCTCGCCCATCCGTCCATCGCGCATCAGCAGCCGCGCCAACTCGCTCTCGGCACGCAGGCTGGTAGGCGAGTCCTCCCCCAATTTCTGCTTGCGGATCAACCATGACTGCCGATACAACGCTTCACCCGCCGCCAGCTCGCCGCGCAGCACTTTCAACGAACCGTAATTGAACAGGCCCATCGAGTACTCAACCGAGTCCTCCCCATCCAGGCGTGCACTCAACGCATTCCGCTTCTGGTAATGCAGCTCCGCAGCCGCGTAGTCACCTGAATCCCGGTACAGGTCCGCGAGACCGTCGTACTGCATCCGGACAAAGCTGCTCTCCGCACCGTACAACTCCAGCGCATACTGCATGCCGGTTTTCAGCAGCGGCAACGCCTGTTCGTACTTGCCTTGTTCGCGGAGTATCTGCGCCAACCGCGTTTCGGCAGCCAACGCCAGACTGGTACGACGGCCATGCAGGTTTTCCAGCATCCGCCGGAACTCGTGTTCTGCCGATGGCTGCCGTCCCCAGCGCAGGTACATCAGGCCCATGTTGTACGACAACTCACTTGTCTCGGCGCTGACGTCCACATCCTTCACATCCTGATACAGCGACGTGGCCCTATTGAAGGCGGCTTCACCCAGATCAAAATGCTGCTGATTCACCAAGGCCAGCCCCTTGGCGCTGTACAGACGCGCCTGCACCAACGCTGGTGCCTTGTCTCCAATCAGATCCAGGCCCTGCGCCGCCAACTGTCGCCCCTGCTCACCATCACCATCAAGTGTCTTCTGCACGGACAGATCCGCCAGCACATTGGCAGCATCCAGCGGCCGCGCGACGCGCGGATCCATGAAGCCCGCATACGCTTGTTGCAGCAGTGTGTCGGCTTGGTGCGAGGCGCCAGCGTTCTGATAGGCAACACCCAGCACCGCGCGCATTCGTGCCAGCTGCGCCGGGGCATCAGCCAGGTCACGCGCGACCTGCAACGTGGCCTTGTCCAGCAGTTGCCGCGAACTCAATTCCTCGGCACCGCGTTCGGTGCGTAGGAACGGATCAGCGGTTTCAAACATGCCAACCATGAAGTTGCTGATCTGCTGCGCCACAACCGCTTCTTCCTGCGCCTGCCGCCGGGTCTCCCACAAACCGAATACGAACACCGCAAGCAGCGCACTCACACCGACACCGATCGCCGTGCCCTGCCAGTTCCGGCGCAGTGCTTTCCCGAGGTGGTACAAGCGGCCACCGTTGCGCGCAAGTACCGGCTGCATCTCCTGATAGCGGCGCAGGTCAGCCATCAAGGCTTCAACCGAGCGATAGCGCAGAGCGATGTCACTGGCGCAGGCACGCGCAACAATGGCATCCAGATCGCCACGCAGGCGTCGCCGCCAGGGCAGATCAGCCGGTGCATTGGCACTGGGCGCGATCAATGGCTCGCCGGCGTTCTGCGCCTCGCGCATCGATGGCTGCGTGGACAGCAACTCCAGCAACATCACACCAAGACTGTAGACATCGCTGGCCGCACCAACGGTTTGCCCGGCGATCAACTCCGGGCTGGCATAGCCCGGAGTGCAGTAGCCGGAGTCGCGTTTGTCACGCGCCTCGTTGAGCAGTCGCGCCAGACCGAAATCCAACAGCACTGGCTGGCCATTGGCCTGCACCAACACATTGGGAGGTTTGAGATCACAATGCAGCACCAGCTGTTCGTGTGCCGACTGCACGATGCTGCAGATTTCCAGGAACAGCGTAAGTCGTTGCTGCAGGCCCAAGGCCTGCTCGGAACACCAACAATCCAACGGCGTGCCGTCGATGTATTCCATCACCAGATAGGGATGCCCATCCGGCGTGGTACCGCCGTCGTAAAGACGCGCAACATTGGGAAGCTGCAGGCCAGCCAGCACCTGCCGCTCGGCACCAAGCAGCTCCACCTCGGTGGCGCCCGGCATGCCATGCAACAACTTGATGGCAACCGTACGCTGGTAAAGACCGTCTGCGCGCTCAGCTTTGAACACAGTGCCCATGCCGCCATGCGCGATACGCTCGGTCAGCCGCCATGGCCCTAGCCGCTCGCCCACCCCTAGCTCCGGCGCCAACGCGCGCGCCAACGCAGTGTCCAGACGATTACTGACCCGGCTAAGACCTACTGTCTGCGAGCGCAGTAGCTGCAGCACTTCCTCGCGCACCGCAGGGTCGTCGCTGCCCTCGCCGAGCGCTTGCTGCCATTGCTCGCGCGGCAGCTCGCAGATGGCATCAAACAACTCACGAACCTGCCGCCAACGCTCGCTCGCCATTACCCCGCCCCCGTCATCGCTACTCAGCGCAGCTGCCGGTTCAACCAAGCCCGCGCAAAGCGCAGATCGCGGTCAACCGTGGGCGCGGACACATCCAGCACCAGCGCGATCTCATCGCGGCTCATACCGCCGAAGTAGGTCAGTTCAATGGTGCTCGCCGCGCGCGGCTCAAGTTCGGCCAGTTGATTCAATGCCTGGTGCAGGGCCAGCACGTCGTAACCGACGGCCGCATCGTCCGGCACCTGGTCAGCGTGGGATAGTGTCAACTGCTCGGCATTGCCACCACGCTTGTCTGCTGCGCGCGCGCGCAGATGATCGACCAGCACCGAGCGCATCTTCAGCGCAGCGATAGCAATAAAGTGGGCACGGTCCTTGTAGTCCGCATCGGTACCGAGCAGGCGCATCAACGATTCGTTGACCAGCGCAGCCGGCTGCAAGGTGCCGCTGGTCTGCTGCGACAGGCGGCTGCGGGCAATCAGCATCAAATCCGAGTACAAGGCCGCGAACAGATGCTCGCGCGCATCCATGTCGCCTTGTTGCCAGCGGTGCAGTAATAGCGTGATCTGCTTGCTCAACCCTGTCCCCAATGTCTGGCTGCCAGCAACGGCAACCAACGGTGCGCTGGCCATATTAGGACCAGTTCCCATCAGATCCAACCACGATGGCTGCACTGTTCGTTCGGTAGACAGCTGGGGCACCGCCTTTACAGTCGCTCATGCCGTCGACAGACCGCCAGCAAACAGAGATTGCGGTCACAACGCAGGCGCTGCACCGATCACACCGAGATTTGCCGAGCCAACGCTCCGAGCCCGCATTCGCCCGGCCTCGACAAAGGCACGGCAGCCCGAGAACAAAGGACTGATGGCCGTTGACAACATTTCCACAGCGTTGGACTCTGCGCCACTTCGCGCCCGAAAAGCGCTTGATCGGCGGATTCTATGCAGCAGGGAGTAATCCAGGGCATGTGGGGAAGGAACGTTTTGATCGGCACGGTGTTGTCAGCGGGGATGCTGGCAGCCGCAGCACAGGCACAGGTCTTTGATCCAGGTGCACATAAGGGGCCACAGCAAGGCACGCAGAACGAAGTCGCGGTGCTAGGCACCATGCATCTGGCCAGTTTGCCGGCAAGCTATGACCCCGCGCCGCTCGATGCCTTGACCGACCGGCTGGCGGCGTGGCGGCCGCAGGCGATCGCCGTCGAATCGGTATCAGGACAGCAGTGCGACATGCTGCGCCGCTATCCTGGCCGTTACAGATTGACGGTGAACGATTACTGCCCCGACCTGTCTGCAGCGGCAAAGGCAACCGGACTGGACGTGCCGGCAGCGAATGCCGCAGCGGAAGCGCTGCTGGCAAGCTGGCCTGCACAGCCAAGCGCGGCCCAGCGTCGCGAACTTGCCGCCAAACTCCTGGCAGCAGGCGAACATGATTCGGCACTGGTTCAATGGTTGCACCTGCCTGCGCCTGAGCGGCATGCAGAGGGCGTCTTGAACCAGGAGCTGATGGCCGCGTTGGAAGCATTACGCAGCAGTCGTAATGAGAACACGCTCATCGCTGCGAAACTGGCGGTACGACTGGGACACCAACGGCTCTGGCCAACCGACGACCACAGCGCCGATCGGTACGGCCCCAACCCCAAAGCCTATGTGGCCGCGATCCGGAAGGCATGGGACAACCCGGCATCAAAGCAACGCAGCGCGCAGTACAGCGGACTGGACGCACAGCTCGACACGCCGGAAAAAGTGCTGGCGGTGTACCGCCGTGACAACGGCGCGGACGTCGCCCCGGCCGCCTTCGCAAGTGACTACGGTGCCGCGCTGGAAGAGCCCTCTCCGGAACGCTACGGGCGCATGTATGTCACGTCCTGGGAGACTCGCAACCTGCGCATGGCCGCCAACATCCGTGACCTGATGGGAGCAACCCCTGGCATGCGCACCCTGGTGCTGGTCGGCGCCTCGCATAAGGCGTATCTGGATGCCTATCTCGAGCAGATGCACGATGTGCGCGTCGTCGATGTCCAGCAGGCCCTGCTGAAGTGACACACCAAGGTCGCGGCAAAAGCCGCGACCTTGCCGACGCCTCCGTCGCCCGGGTAAGCGCAACGCACCCGGGGCTTCTCATCCATAGCCATCAAGATCACAGGACTCGCGTCTAGCGGGTGCGCTGCGCTTGACAGGGCCACGCTCGACCCGCCAGTTCAGGCCGCTTGCGGAGCAGCCGACATTCTGCGGGCAACAAAAAAGGCTTCGGATCGCTCCGAAGCCTTTGCAATGCTGGTGGGCCGTGATGGATTCGAACCATCGACCAAAAGATTAAAAGTCTTCTGCTCTACCAACTGAGCTAACGGCCCAAACAAAGACCCGGCCGCAGCCGGGGTGCGTATTCTAACGCAATAAACGCAAAAACAACATCATGCGTAATGGGTCGGATCAACCATGCCGGCGGCAGTGAAGCCATCGGCGCGCAGCTGGCAGGCATCGCAGTGGCCGCAGGCCTTGCCGTCCATGTCGGCCTGGTAGCAGGACACAGTCAGACCGAAGTCCACGCCCAGACGCTGTCCTTCCAATGCGATCTGTGCCTTGCTCAGGTACTGCAATGGCGCGTGCACGCGGATGCCTGCACCCTCCACGCCGGCCTTGGTGGCCAGATTGGCCAGGGCCTGGAAGGCGGTAATGAATTCCGGACGGCAGTCCGGATAGCCGGAGTAATCGACCGCATTGACGCCGCAGAAGATGTCATTGGCACCCAGCACTTCGGCCCAGCCCAGCGCCAGTGACAGCATGATGGTGTTGCGTGCCGGCACATAGGTGACCGGAATACCGTCACCTTCGCCCGCCTCGGGCACGTTGATGTCATCGGTCAGGGCCGAGCCGCCGATGCTGCGCAGGTCGACCGCGACTACTTTGTGCCCGGCCACGCCCAAGGCAGCGGCCACGCGTGCGGCGGCTTCCAGTTCAGAGGTGTGGCGTTGGCCGTAGCGCACGCTCATGGCGTGTACTTCGAAGCCCTGTTCCTGGGCGATGGCGACGACGGCGGCTGAGTCCATGCCGCCGGAAAGAAGCACGACTGCTTTCTTCTTCATGGTGTTGATCCGGTTGGGGGAGGAAAGCCAGCACGCTGTCCCGCGCCGGGGTAAACACTTGACGGGCGCAACGCCGGCTCAATAGCCCGGCGCGTCGTCCCACAACAACTTGTGCAACTGCATCTGGAAGCGCACCTGCAGACGATCAGCGACGATCCAGTCGGCCAGTTCGCGCGGACTGACCTGCGACTTGCTCGGTGAGAACAAGACCATGCAGCGCTCCGGCAGGCGGTGCTCGCTGAGCATGGATTTGGCCCACTCGTAGTCGCCACGGCTGCAGATCACGAACTTGAGCTGGTCACGGGCGGTAAGCAGCGGAATGTTCTCCAGCCGGTTGCGCGCCATTTCCGCCGAATCCGGCGTCTTCAGGTCGACCACGCGTGACACGCGCGGATCAACCTCGGCGATGTCCAGTGCGCCGGAGGTCTCCAGCGACACGTCCAAACCGGCTTCGCAGAGCTTGTGCAGCAGGATCAGGCAGCGCTTCTGCGCCAGCGGCTCACCACCGGTCACGCAGACGTGGCGCACGCCCTGCTTCAACACTTCAGCGACGATATCGTCGATGTCCCACCAGTCGCCACCGTGGAATGCGTAGGCGGTATCGCAGTACTGGCAACGCAGCGGGCAGCCGGTCAGGCGCACGAACACGGTTGGCCAGCCTACGCTATCGGCCTCGCCTTGCAGGGACAGGAAAATTTCGGTGATCTTCAGTCGCGGCAACGGCGACTGCACGATCTCGCTGGGAACAGCGGCGCTGGGAGAGTTCATAGTCATCAGCCGCACCATCGGTGCGGCACCACATCAACGCAGTTGCTGGCCGAGCCGGATCGACTGCAGTCGATCCTGGGCGGTACGGGCTGCATCACTGCCGGGAAAACGGGAAATTACCTGCTCCAAGGTTTGCTGTGCCTGGGCATTGTTGCCTTCACCAAACTGCGACAGGCCAAGCTTCAGCAAACCGCCCGCGGCCTTGTCATGGGTGGGATAGCGGGCAACCAGATCACTGAACTGCGCCTCGGCCATCTTGAAGTTACGCGTTGCGTAAAAGCTCTCACCCAGCCAATACAAGGCATTGGGGGTGTAAGCAGCATTCGGGTACAACTCAAGGAAACTCTGGAACAACTGCGCCGAGTCAGCATAGTTGCCAGCCTTCAACGCATCGAACGCGACATTGTAGGCAGCACGCTCATCACCGGCCGAAGCCAGCGTACCGGCGTCGCCACGTACCGTCGGCGGACGTTCGGTAGCAGCCGCTGCCGGCTTTATGGCCGCAGCGGCGGGCGTCACCGCACCAGTGTCAGGAGCTGCCGGCGCGCCAGTACCGCCTTCAAGGCGATTGAGGCGACCGTCCAGGTCCAGATACTGATCACGATTACGCTGCTTCAGCTGTTCGTTCTCATGCTGAAGCTGCTCGATAGTGCCCTGCAGCGCCTGCATTTCAGTGCGCAGCTGCTGCAGCTGATTGAGCATGTCGGTATTGGCCTGACTGTTGTTGACCTGCGTTTCCAACACGCCAACCCGGTCAGCCAGACTTGCACGCTGTGCATACGCGGGCGCGACAGCCACCAGGGCTGCCGCGACCACGAGCATCAGTTTGAGGCTGATGCGCATCGATTACTGCGCGGTGTAGACGATTTCGACGCGACGGTTCTGCGACCAGCAGGACTCGTTCGAATCGGTGCAGACCGGACGCTCTTCGCCGTAGGACACGACGGTCAGCTGCGAAGCCGAACCACCGTTGGCCTGCAGAGCCGAGTTCACGCCGTTACCACGACGCTCGCCCAGGGCCTGGTTGTAAGCGCGGCTGCCGCGTTCGTCGGTGTTGCCCTGCAGGGTGATGCGCGAGGACGGACGGTCACGCAGGTACTTGGCGTGGCAAGCCATGATGGCCTGGAATTCCGGCTTCACCGAATCCTGGTCCAGATCGAAGTAGACAACGCGCTGACGCAGGCAGGCGTCGGTGTCCAGGTCGCCCGGGCCGTACAGACCGGAGGTCGACGGAGCGGTCGGCTGGGTGGTCGAGCCGGTATCAACCGGCGGCTGTGCCGGCTGTTCCTTGACCTTCTTCGAGCAGCCAGCGAGCGCGGCTACCGACAGCAGCGAAACGAGCAAAACACGAGTTGACTTGTTCATGGCTATACCTAGTGGCTCCTGGCCAATGTTGGGATTAATGCGTGGGAAGATTAACATTTTATCAACGCGCAGTGCGGTACGGACCCCATGCCGGCTCACGCACATCGCCATCTGCCAGAACCAGGCGCTGGCGCACCCGACCGTCGGCTGACACTTCGTACAACACACCACGCCCACCTTCACGAGCGGCATACAGGATCATGCTCGCATTGGGCGCAAAACTCGGCGATTCGTCCAGCGAACCCGGCGACAGCGTACTCCAGCGCGCCGACCCCAGGCTGCTGTCCATCATCGCGATCTTGTAGCTGCTGCCAGCCCCTTGGGCGACGGCGATCTTCTTGCCGTCGAAGGATACGCTGGCCTTGGCGTTGTAGTTGCCCTGGAAGGTCACCCGGCTGGCGCTGCCACCACTGGACGGGACCTGGTAGATCTGCGGGCGACCGCCGCGATCGGAGGTGAAGTAGACGGAGCTACCGTCGGCGGCCCAGGTCGGCTCGGTGTCGATGCCGAAGTGGTTGGTCAGCTGGGTCAGCTGCTTGCTGCCCAAGTCCATCACGTAGATTTCCGGATTGCCGCTGCGCGACAGCGCCAGCGCCAGACGGCGGCCATCCGGCGAGAATGACGGCGCGCTGTTGATGCCGCGGAAGCTGGTCAACAGCTCACGGCCACCGGTGGCGATGTCCTGCACATAGATGGATGAATTGCCGCGCTCGAAGCTGACATAGGCCAGCTTGCGGCCGTCCGGGCTCCAGCTCGGCGACAGCAACGGCTCGGCCGAGCGCACGATGGTCTGCGGGCTGTAGCCGTCGGAATCAGCCACCATCAGCGCATAGCGCATGTTGGCGCCGCTGCCGCTGGCGGTGATGTAGGCGATGCGGGTCCAGAACGCGCCACGCACACCGGTGATCTTCTCGTAGATCGCGTCGGCCATCTGATGGGCGACGTCGCGCATCGCGCTGGAGCGTGCGGTCATCGCCAGGCCGAGCATGCGCTCACCCTTGGCCACGTCGAACAGTTCGTACTCCACGCGGTAGGCGCCGGCACCGGCGTCCTGCACTCGTCCCACCACCAGGTAATCCTGCTTCAGTGCGCGCCAGGTCGGGTATTGCACCTCGCTGCCACGGCTGGGGCGCTCGGCGATCTGCGCTTCGGGCAGGTTGCGGAACTGGCCGGAACGGTCCAGGTCGGCACGGACCACGGCGGCCACGTCAGTCTGCGGCGCACCGGCCGAGCCCTGATAGGCCATCGGCACAACGGTGATCGGGGTTGCCGATGCGTTGCCACCAATGATGTCGATTTCCAGTCCCTTCTGCTGCGCCATCGCCGCAAGCGGCAACAACAGGGCAGTGAGGGCAAGCAGCCAGCGAGGCATTTTCTTCATGGGGCGCTCAACAGTACGGGCGAAGATAAAAAGGGATAGCAGCAGCAAGATGAATACTTTCGCAATCATGAACGAACTATTGCGTGAAATTTCCTCATCCGCCGTCAAACCACCCCGGTTAAAAGGTTTCCATTGAAAACAAAACACCGGAAGGGACCCGGTTACTCAGCGATCCTGCGCCTCGAAGTTGAAGTTCAAGTTGCGCTGGAATACGGTTTCATAGCCGCGGTAAGGCAGCGGCTGCGCACGTAGAACAGCGGCCTCCACCGAGCGCTTGCCCGCCTCGTCATACGGGCAGCCGGGCGCGAATTCGACACTGACCACTTCCCCACCAGGCAACTGACGGATGGTCAGCCGGCAACGCTGGCCGCGCGGGATCGAGTCCGGACGTATCCACTGGTTGAGCACGGCCTGCTGGATCGCTGCAGCATACTTGGCGGTCAGATCGTTGCTGGTACCGCCCTGCCCCGGCGACGGCGTGCTTGGCCCGCTGTTGCCACTGCTGGTGGACGCCGCCTGCGCGCGGGCGCGGGCATCGGCCACCTGGCGCAGGCGCTGCTCGGCCAGCTTGGCCTCGCGCTCGGCCTGCTCACGCTTGCGGCGGATCTCGACGATCTTCTGCTGGCGCTCCCGTTCGGCCTGGTTCTCGTTGGCCTGGCGCTGCTGGTCGGCGAGCTTCTTGCGATCCGCCTCTTCCTGCTGCTTGGCCAGGCGCAGCTTCTGCTCCGCCTCTTCCACGCGCTTGCGCTCGGTCAGGTCGATCTGCTCCTGGCGACGCTTGGCTTCCTGCTCCTGCTTGGCCTTCTCCTGCGAGATGGCCAGCGCGCTCACCCGCTCCTGGTCCACATTGTCCGGTTGGGCAATGCGTTCCTGGGCGTTGTGCTGCTGCGGGGTGGGTGCGTCCTGCGGTTTGGGCTCGGGGATGGGCTGCGGCGGCGGCACGGTGTCTTCCGGCACCGGTTCGGGCTGTACTTCCTCCACCGGCTCGGGCAAATCCGGCAGCTTTTCCGAGGCACGCAGGGCCTGCCGCGCGGCCGACGCCTCGGCGGCGGACAGCTGCATATTGGCCTCGAGCGCCGGGTCACCAGCGGCAGCCTCGGTGCTGCGCGAAGGCGACCACACCCAGGCAATGATGAAAATCGCCGCTACCAACAGGTGTACCAACAGGGCCAATACGACCGGCAGGCCCCACTCGTTGCGGTTGTCGTGCGGCGGTGGCAGTGCGTCAGCGTGCATCGGTCGCCAGACCCACCTTTTCGATCTTCGCGGCCTTGATCACATCCATGGCGTCCATGACCTTTTCATAGGCCACGCTCTTGTCGGCAGCCACGATGACCCGCAGCTCCTTGTCCTGCGAGGCCAGGGCGCTCAGCTGCGCCTGCAGCGCGGCAGCATTCATGGCTTGCGGGTCCTTGGCTTCGGGCAGCTTCAGGCTCATCTGGCCGTCGGCACGGACCGAGACCACGATCGGGTCCTGCTTGCTTTCCAGCGCCTTGGCGGTGGAACTGGGCAGGTCGACTTCGAAACTGAGGGTCAGCAGCGGCGCGGTCACCATGAAGATGATCAGCAGCACGAGCATCACGTCGATATACGGCACGACGTTGATCTCGGACTTGAGCTTGCGGCGCTTGCGGCGGGGAATGGCGGCGGTCATAGATTGGCTCCTGCGGTCAGAGGAAGGCGCGGGCGCACTTACTCGTCGCTGCCGCTCTGCTGTCGCTGCAGGATGGAGCTGAACTCCTCGGCAAAGGTCTCATAGCGCACCGACAGCCGCTCGACGCGGGTGGTGAAGCGGTTGTAGGCCCACACCGCCGGGATGGCCACGAACAGACCAATCGCGGTGGCGAACAGGGCTTCGGAAATGCCCGGTGCAACCGAGGCGATACCGGCCTGCTCACCGCTGCTGATCATGTCGTGCATGGTCACCATGATGCCGAACACGGTGCCGACCAGACCCACGTACGGGGCGGTGGAACCGATATTGGCCAGCAATTCCAGGTTGCGCTCCAACCCGTCCACTTCGCGGGCATAGGTGGTGCGCATGGCGCGCTGCGCGCCTTCCAGCTGGGTGCGGCCATCAAAGGCGCGGCGGCCCTGCAGACGCGAATACTCGCGGAAACCGGCTTCGAAGATGGCTTCCAGGCCATCAACCTGACGGTTGCGGTCGGTAGCCGAGGAATACAGCTTGCCGAGGTCGGCACCGGACCAGAAGCGGTTTTCGAAGTCGCTGGCCTCGTTGTCGGCGGCCTTGAACACACGCGCCTTGCGGAAAATGATCACCCAGCTGATGAACGAGCCGGCCAACAGCAGCAGCACGATCAGCTTGACCGGGATACTGGCCTTGATCATCAGGTCCAGGTAGTTGATGCCGCCACCATGGCTGGCCTGCGCCACGGTCTGCGCGGCGGCGGCGCTGACGTCGGCCGGCAGGACCTCGGTCACGGTGGCCTGCAGGGCCAGAAGCAAAGCGATCATCCGATCTTCCTCAGTGTTGCTTAAGCGGGTTGTGTTTGAAGGGGTTTCAGTACTGCGTACAGCGTGTCATCGAGCGCCTGCGGCCGGAAGTCGCGGGCACCGACGGCGGCAAGACGGACCTGCGCCGTCGCCAGCACCTGGTCATCACGCATCACCGCCTGCGCCATCAGCAGGCTGGCCCGCCGGCATTGCAGCAGCTCCACCGTGGTGGTCAGCGCATCGTCCAGCTTGGCCGGCTTCAGGAAATCCAGGTTCATGGCTCGGACCACGAATACCTGGCCGTCACCGCAACGCATGGCTTCCTGACCATAGCCGAGGGCGCGCATCCATTCGGTCCTTGCCCTCTCCATGAAGGCCACGTAGCGGGCGTGGTACACCACACCGCCAGCGTCGGTATCTTCCCAGTAAATGCGTGTCGGCCAACTGAACCGAGACTCATTCGTCATCGCGTTGCTCCGCGAACAGGTCCACAGGCGCCGGTGCCGCCTTGGGTTTGAGGCCCAGATGGCGGTAAGCCTTGTTGGTGGCCATGCGCCCGCGCGCGGTGCGCACCAGGAAGCCTTGCTGGATCAGGAACGGCTCGACCACGTCTTCCAGGGTGCCGCGCTCCTCGGAGAGCGCTGCCGCCATCGATTCGACCCCGACCGGGCCGCCATCGAAGTACTCCACCAGGGTGCGCAGCATGCGCCGATCCAGCTCATCGAAGCCTTCCGGATCAACCTTGAGCATCTGCATTGCGGCCTGCGCCACGTTCTGGTCGATATGCCCGGCCGCCTTGACCTGGGCGTAGTCGCGCACGCGTCGCAGCAGCCGGTTGGCGATACGCGGGGTGCCGCGCGAGCGGCGGGCGATCTCGCCAGCACCTTCTGCACTGCAGTCGATGCCGAGGATGGCCGCCGAACGCCGCACGATGCGGGTCAGTTCCTCGGCCGAATAGAACTCCAGCCGCTGCACGATGCCGAAACGGTCGCGCAGCGGCGCGGTCAGCAGGCCGGCGCGGGTGGTGGCGCCAATCAGGGTGAACGGTGGCAGATCCAGCTTGATCGAGCGTGCGGCCGGGCCGTCACCGATCATGATGTCGATCTGGAAGTCTTCCATCGCCGGGTACAGCACTTCCTCGACCACCGGCGAAAGACGATGGATTTCGTCGATGAACAAGACGTCATGCGGCTGCAGATTGGTCAGCAGCGCGGCCAGATCACCGGCTTTTTCGATCACCGGGCCGGAGGTGACGCGCAGTGCCACACCCAGCTCATTGGCGATGACGTGGCTCAGCGTGGTCTTGCCCAGCCCCGGCGGGCCGAAGATCAGCACATGATCCAGCGCCTCGCGGCGGGCCTTGGCGGCCTGGATATAGATATCCATCTGCTCACGCACCGGTGCCTGGCCGAGGTAATCGGCCAGGCTGCGCGGGCGGATGCTGGCGTCTGCAGCGTCATCCTCACGGGTAGCGCCGGCGCCGATGATGCGGTCGTCAGTCATTTCGCAATTATGCGCCAAGCACGTCGCATCCGATCAGATTTCCACCTGCGCGCCCAATTCCACCAACCGGTTGCCCGGTATGCGGAAGAAGCCGGTGGCAGGCGCCGCGTTGCGATGCATGAAGGCGAACAGCTTGTCGCGCCAGATCGGCATGCCACGGTTGGCGCTGGCCACAATGGTCTCGCGGCTGGCGAAGAAGGTGGTATCCATCGGGTCGAAATAGATGCCTCCGTGGTCGCAGGAGCGCATCAGCGCCAGCGGAATATCCGGCGTTTCCATGAAACCGTAGCGCACATGGACACGATAGAACTCATCGCCTACCGAATCGATGCGCAGCCGTTGGCCCTCGGCCGCGTACGGCATCGGCAGGGTTTCCACATGCAGGAACACATTGCGCTCGTGCAGCACCTTGTTGTGCTTGAGGTTATGCATCAGCGCATGCGGGACCACGGTCGGGTCGGCGGTGAGGAACACCGCCGTGCCCGGCACCCGCACTGGCGGCGCCAGCATCAAACCGGGCAGGAAGGTGTCCAGACGGATACCGTCCTTGCGGATCTCATCACGCAGCAGCTCGCGGCCACGCCGCCAGGTGCGCATCATCGTGAACAACACCAGACCCAGCACCAGCGGGAACCACGCGCCCTGCAGCAGCTTGGCGCCATTGGCGATCACGAAGCCCAGGTCAATGAAAACAAACACCACGCACAAGGCGACAATGGCATGGCGGGCACGTGGCCACAGCACGCGCGCAACCAGCGCCAGCAACATGGTGTCGATCAGCATCGTGCCCGACACCGAAATGCCATAGGCCACGGCCAGATTGCTGGAGCTGCGGAACGCCAGCACCAGCCCGAACACCATTACCGCCAGGCCCCAGTTGATACCCGGGATATAGATCTGGCCGATGGTGTCGTGCGAGGTATGCAGGATGCGCATGCGTGGGATGTAACCCAGCTGCATGGCCTGCCGCGACACCGAGAATGCACCGGTGATCACCGACTGGCTGGCAATCACCGCCGCCATTGTGGCCAGGATGATCATCGGGATCAGCGCCCAGCCAGGCACCGCCTCAAAGAACGGATTGGCCACCGCGTCCGGGCGCTGCAATACCAGCGCGCCCTGCCCCAGGTAGTTGAGCACCAGACAGGGCAATACGAAAAAGTACCAGGCATGGCGAATTGGCGGCGCACCAAAGTGGCCCATGTCCGCATACAGCGCCTCGCCACCGGTCACCGCCAGCACCACCGCGCCGAGGATGAAGACCCCGTGCCAGCCATGCTCCATGAAGAAGCGTGCCGCCCACAGCGGATTGAAGGCCTTGAGCACTTCCGGTGCGGCAATCACGTTCCAGATGCCGATCGCGGCCAGCGACAGGAACCAGATGGTCATCACCGGGCCGAATACCTTGCCCACCTTCTCGGTACCAAAGCGCTGCGCCGCGAACACCGCCGCCAGCACCACCAGGGTAATTGGCACCACGAAGTGACCCAGCCCCGGCGCCGCGACTTCCAGGCCCTCGACCGCACCCAGCACCGAAATGGCCGGTGTGATCACGCCGTCGCCGAAGAACAGCGAGGCGCCGAAAATACCGAGGATGCCGACCACGTAGGCCGAGCGTGAGCCGTTGCGCAGGGTGCGCTGGGCCAGCGCCATCAAGGCCATGATGCCGCCCTCACCGTCATTGTCGGCGCGCATGATGATGGTCACGTACTTGAGCGTGACCACCATGTTCAAGGCCCAGAACGCCAGCGACAGCACGCCGAGCACGGTGTCGTGGTCGCTGTTGAGCCCGTAATGCGGCGAGAACGCCTCCTTCAGGGTGTACAGCGGACTGGTGCCGATATCGCCGAACACCACGCCAATGGCGCCGACAACCAGCGCCAGGCCGCCGGCAGCGCCGCCGTGACCGTGGCCATGGCCTTGAGTGGAGGATTCAGACGTGGAAGAAGCGTGGGACATGGCGATCTCGGGTTGGCGTCATGCTGCCGAAGGGGTTAACGCAGTGCTGCCTGCAGCGCTTTACGGATGACCGTGGCGACATCATCGCCCTCGGCACCGGCATCGCGCGCCATCTTGGCGGCCTCTGCCGGTTTATAGCCCAGTTGCTGCAACGCCACTGTCGCCTCGGACACTGCATCGTTGCCCAGCGCACCGGCAATCGGTGCACCGCCACCGGTGAAATTGGCTGCGCGGTCACGCAGTTCGACCACCATACGCTCGGCGGTCTTCTTGCCTATACCGGGGATACGGGTCAGCGCGGTGACATCGCCGGTCTGGATCAGCCGCGCGAACTCGTCGACGCTGGCCCCGGACAACACCGCGAGCGCGATCTTGGCGCCGATGCCCGAGACCTTCTGCACGTCGCGGAACAGCCGCCGCTCGCCCTCGCGCAGGAAGCCGTACAGCGAGACGCTGTCTTCCTTCTGTGCGTAATGGGTGAACAGGATGATCTCGCGACCGACGTCGGGCAGGTCATAGAAGGTGCTCATCGGCGCCTCCAGCTCATAACCGACACCATTGACGTCGATCACCAGCCACGGCGGGGCCTTATGGGCAAGGATGCCGCGCAGGCGACCAATCATGCGAAAAACCTCATTTCCGACTCCAAGCCTGGCGCACATCCACCCCCAACCGGCTGGCCGTGGCGCGGACATGCGCATGGGTAATGGCCACCGCCAGTGCATCGGCGGCGTCTGCCTGTAATTTGCCCTGCAGGTTCAACATCAAACCCACCATATGCTGCACCTGCTGTTTTTCCGCGCCGCCACGGCCGACCACGGCCAGCTTGATCTCGGTGGCGGCGTATTCGCTGACCGGCAGGTCGCGCATCACCACTGCACACACCGCCGCGCCACGCGCCTGCCCCAGCTTCAAGGCCGAATCGGCATTCTTGGCCATGAACACCTTTTCGATGGCCACTTCCTGCGGCTGGAACTCCTCGATCAAGGCGTGCAGCCCGTGCGCCAGCAGCCGCAGCCGCTGCGGGAAATCCGCCGCACCCAGCAGCACCAGTGGCGCGTGATGAACGTGGCGGGCGCGGCCATTGGCGTCGATGTCGATGATGCCGACGCCGGTGCGCTGCGAGCCAGGGTCTATGCCAAGGATGCGGGTCATTGAGCCTCTACCAGTAAAAAACGGCGCCCAGCATGGCCGGACGCCGTCTCATCCGGTGGGACAGGGCGGGCCGTCAGGCCTGCTCCAGCCCAGCCTGATCAACGTTGGAATACACGTCCTGCACATCGTCCAGGTCTTCGAGCATGTCCAGCAGCTTCTTCACCTGCACGGCGGTGTCGGCATCGACGGCAACGTCGTTGTCGGCACGGAAGGTGATTTCGCTGTGGTCCGGCACCAGCTTGGCGGCCGCCATCGCGTCCTTCACCGACTGGAAGGCATCCGGTGCGGTGATGACGTCGATCGAGCCGTCTTCTGGATAGACCGCGATATCGTCGGCTCCGGCCTCGATCGCCGCCTCGGTGATGGCCTCTTCATCCGCACCCGGTGCAAAGCTCAGCACGCCCAGCCGCTTGAACATGAACGACACCGAGCCTTCGGTGCCCATGTTGCCGCCGCACTTGCTGAAAGCATGGCGGACGTCGGCCACGGTGCGCACGCGGTTGTCGGTCAGGCAATCGACGATCACGGCGATGCCGCCCGGGGCATAGCCCTCGTAGCGCACTTCTTCGTACTCGACGCCTTCCAGCTCACCGGTGGCCTTCTTGATAGCGCGCTCGATGACATCCTTGGTCATGTTCGCGCTCAGGCCCTTGTCCATCGCTACGCGCAGACGTGGATTGTTGTTTGGGTCGCCTCCGCCACCGCGGGCAGCAACGCTGATCTCCCGGATGATTTTGGTGAAAATCTTGCCGCGCTTCGCGTCATTCGCGTTTTTGCGGCCTTCGATGGAAGGACCTCGACCCATGGGAATACCGTACATCTGTCAGGAACAGGACGGTAATTCTACCTGATCCCCTGCCCAGCCCCCGTCATCAGCCAGTTGCGGCGGCAACCGTCGGGAAGCGCCCCTGGCGCAGGAAGCCGGCGGTCAGCGTGGCCACCTCCGGCGACAGCACCAGTCCGCTATGGCTGACCGGCACCACGCAATGGTCGGCCAGACCCGGCAGACGGGTCTCGGCCAGGCCCACGGTGCCATCGGATTCGCCATCCAGCGCGCCCATCATCGCGCCCAGCCCATGCGCCACCGAACCGGCGATCAGACCGACCTCGGCCTGCCCCCGCCAATCCGGAAGGCCGTGCAACAACAGGTCGCTGCTACGCCCCAGCGCCGCCACCCAACCGTGCTCAGCCATGGAACGTGCAGTGCCGCTGCCACATAGCGGTGAGCCCAGACAGACCACCCGCGGCACATCCAGCGCAGGTGCCTGCCGCAATGCCTCCAGCGCTACCAGACCACCGAGGCTATGCCCCACCAGTGACACCGGCCCTCCCGTGCGCAAACGTTGCACCAGTTGTGGCACTGCCTGTTCTGGCCCGCCGAACACGCTGGCGTAGCCAAACGTATCCACCGCAAAGCCCTTCGTGCGCAGCCGCCAGGCCAGCGGCAACAACCAGGAGCGGGTGTTCCAGATCCCATGCAGGATCAACACACGGGGACGCGGGGAGTTCTGCCAATACATGCGCGCAGTGTCCGTCATTGGCCTTGCCCATCACAACGGGCAGCGACACGATCTTCAGTCGAAGTTGTAATCCAGCTGCAGTGCCTGCTGCCGCCCTACCGCGCTGTAGACCTCGTCGTAGTAGTACGGAAATTCGACACTACTGCTGTCACGCGGCGGCGCTGTATTGAACAGGTTATTGATGAACAAGGTCACCGTTGCGCGCTCGCTGATCTGCTTGCCAACAGTGGCGTTCCACAGCAGCAGCGGCTTTATCCGGCCTTCGCCATCAACACGTGGCAAACGGCCATAACGGATGCCGAACAGGTTGGCTGACCAACCACCCTGCCCCTGCCACCCCAGACTGGCACGCAGGTTGCTGCGGAATGCCAGGTTTTCACCCGACTCCCACTGCGCCTGACGCCATTGATCATGCAAGGTACCCGGCGAGCGCACCCGACGCTGGGCCCAGAACGTGTGCGACCAGGCGGTGTGCAACTTGAAATCACCGATGCCACTGCTGAGACGCCAATCGAGCACCGCATCGATGCCGCGAATGCGCTGTTCAGATTGATTGGCCGCCGTCGACTCGACCATGAGGATGCGGCCATCGCCTTGTTCACCACCACGCAAGACCCTTGAGCGCGCCTTGCGACATTCCCACGAGCGCGGATCGACCGGGCTCCGGCTGCCATCCAGGCGCAGGCCGGTAAAGCACTCCGCTTCGTCACGCAGCAACAGCGCTGGCGAAATCCGACCGATCCCGCCTTCATTGCTGACATCCCAATAGTCCACGCTGATCGACAATGCATCACTGGCATCCCAGACGAAACCCGCCGTGGTCGAGGCGCCGGTCTCCGCGCCCAGTTCCGGGTTGCGGTAGGTCCGGGTCAGAAACTCCGTTTCATAACCAGCGCAGCCGGGATTGGCACCAGCAACGATGCAGCGCCTTGCGTCGAGCGCCGTGCCAAAGCTGCCACCACCATCAGTGAATACCCAATGCATGTCCGGCATCTTGAAACTGGTGGCGTGGCTGGCACGCAACAGCAGGCTGCGCGTCGGCCGCCACTCCAGACCCGCACTCCAGGTGCGCGCGGTGGCGACGGCGACAGCATCGTCGTACCTGTCCACACGACCGGCCGCACTGGCCTTGATGGCCTTGGTCAGCGGAACGCTCAGCTCCGCTCCCACCGCGTAGCGATCACGCGCCCCTGCACCCACGCTGCCGGTGAGGTTGTAGGTGTCCATCTGCAAGGGCAGCACCGATGGCGTGTTGCGCAGCCGGTAGCGCTGTCGACTGACCTCCGCCACCAGCGCCATCGCCAGGGCGCCGGCGGGAAGATCGGCGATGCCACCAGAGACAACATAGGACGCCTCATCCACCCGGGTCAGCGCGTCGTAGTGCACGTTGCTCGACATGGCCAGGTATTCGCCAGGTGTGATCGGGCGATACCAATGCTGCAGATTCAAGGGCTGGACGATGACGCCGTCATCGGTCACCCCGGTTGCTGGACCAAAGAAGAAGGCATTGACGTTGTCGCCGAGCAAACGGCGCCGATCGCGCTGCACCCGATAATCCGAACGGCTGGCAGTCAGACTCCAGTCCAGGCGCTGCCCGTAACCTCCTTGCAGACCCAATGCCAGATCCCACATCCGCTCGCGGTAGTGATCATTCATCGCATCCAGCCCGCCGACTTCCTGCGGGGTAAGCACGCGCAGTGGCGCGAGGTAGCCGAAACGCGGATCGTAGATCTGGTTGACCTTGCCGGTAGTAGCCGAGTGCGGCCCGGTGATGGTCTCAAAGCCGCTGGCCAGTTCGCTGCGCGCGCTCCACAACTGCAGACTCGCCCATGCCTGCGTGCGGGGTGACAGGGTCCACTGTGCGTGCAGCTGGCCAGATATCTCCTGCTCGCCATCCATCAACGACGTATAGCCGGCGTTGCGCCAGGTTCCGCAGCCATGCCCCTGCAGCGCTGATGACGCGCTGGCAGGCGCCACGAAATCCCAGTCGACAAACTCGCCCTGCCAGCGCGCACAGACATCGCGCGGCAGCGCCACCAGCGTTTGAGCTGCGCCACCAGCGCGCACAAAACCAAGCCCGAGTTCGGGATTCAACGGCGTGCCTGCATTGACGCCTCCGTGGCGTTGCAGATCGCGTTGCGAGCCGCGCAACATCTCGGCAGTCGAATATTGCACGGCGTAGTTCAACCCCCAGTTCTCGCCGCCATGCCCGGCTGACCACTGCAGATCAAAACGATCACCGCCACCTTGGCTGCTGGTGCCAGTACGTAATCTGACCTGCGAACCGCTGTGCTGCTGTTTGAGCACGATGTTGACCACTCCGGCAATCGCATCGGCACCGTAGATGGCCGAGGCGCCGCCGGTCATCAGCTCGACGCGCTCAACACTGGCCAAGGGAATGCTACCCAGACTCTGGAAATTACTGCGTCCATTAGAGGGAAACGGGTAGTCCGGCAAACGCCGCCCATCGACCAGAATCAGCGCCCTGCCCGGGCCCAGACCACGCAGGTTCAAGGGCTGCGCATTGGCCGAAAAGCGCCCACCGCCGCCCTGCGATTCGGCGCCATAGTCGCTCAGGCCATTCACAGCCAGCGCGTCGGTCAAACTGAAGTAACCATCGCGCTGCATCTGCTCGGCGCTGATGACAGTCACCGGTGCCGGGCCTTCAAACTCGCTGCGGCGTATCCGTGAACCGGTGACCTGCAGCGAGGCCAGCGAGCTTGCCACTGCGGGCATCGCCGCCGGCTGCGCTGGTTCGGGCGCCGCGGCGGCAGTAACCGTCGCTGCCGGAACAATGGTGACGACCCCGCTGCTGGTCAACCGATAGCTCAGACCGCTGCCGACGAGCAGCTGCTGCAGGGCCTGGGCGACGCTGTAGCGCCCGTTCAAAGCAGGCGCGACCTTGCCACCCAGCATCTGCGGCGCCATCAATATCTGCAGGCCGGAGGTGGACGCCAGCTGCGCCAACGCCTGCTGCAAGGGCTGCCGGGGCTGGCTGTAACTGCGGGTCACGGTACTGATCTGTGCCCAAGCAGGCGCGGTCGCCAAAACCAGGCACAGCATCAACCAACGCAGCACGCCACGCCCGCCGCCCCACCCTCGCTGATTTCCGCGACCTGCGCTGGCAATCATCCCTTCTCCCAGTGATAACCGGACTGACACCGAGCCGCCCCCATCTACAGACGCAACAAGTGCCAAACCCCTCATCTGGCAGAATCACTGGCACTAGCCCAAGCTGCGCGTGTCGCCTCAGACTGTCAACGCCTGCCAATGACTGCCGTCCTGCCGCCCGTTCAGCCTCCACCCGACAGCCTCCGGGACGCGGGTGCCATGGCGCAACAGTACCGCCCGCGCCTCATGCGTTACTTCAGGAACCACCTGGGTACGGTTGAAGACGCGGAAGACCTTACCCAGGAAACCCTGGTGCGGATGATGCGCGACCCCCAGGCCGACAAGGTCAACAACGTCGAAGCCTATTTGATGACGATTGCCGGCAACCTGCTGCGCGACCGCTACCGTCGCGACCGTACCCGTCATGTTGGACAACATGTACCCATCGATGAGAACACCGAAGGCTGGCCTACCGAAACGGTATGTGGTGAACGCGTCTACCAGGACCGTGAACGCCTGCAGACGTTTTTGAAGGTACTGGATGATCTACCGCCACGTTGCCAGCAGGTATTTTTACTGCATCGCTATGAAGGCCTGACCTATGGCGCCATCGCCAGTCAATTGGGCATCAGCGTCAGTGCTGTCGAAAAACAAATGATGCGTGCCCTGCTCCACTTCGGCACGCGTTTGGAGCAACCATGAAAGAAAGCAGACTTGAAATCGTTGCAGACACTGATCCGATCCGCACCCAGGCGGCGGCGTGGTTTGCGCGCCTGCACGCCGATGAATTGAGCGAGCAGGAAGAGGCCGAGCACCAGATCTGGCTGGATGCCGATCCCGCACATCGGCTTGCCTACGAGCAGGTCGAGCGCATGTGGACGATGCTGAGCGATTTTTCAGCCACGCCCGACATCAGCCAGCGCCTGGCGACGATTCCCACAGCAGCTGTTGAGCAAACCAGACCGCAACGGCAGCGCAGACCGCGCCGCCTGCAATGGCTGGCGGCCTGCGCTGCGGCGCTGACTGCGGTGGTCATTGGTTGGCGCGTGTTTGCCCCGGCACCAGCAAGCGAACAGCGCTATGCCAGCGCGATCGGCGAGCAGCGCACCATCACCCTCGACGATGGCACGCAGGTCGATATGGATACCGGCACCACACTGCACGTGCGTTACAGCAGGCAGCAACGTCGCATTGAACTGGACCAGGGCCGCGCCTTCTTCAAGGTCGCAGCTGACAGCGCGCGTCCGCTGACCGTGGATACAGCACAGGGCAGCGTACGTGCCGTCGGTACCCAGTTCGAGGTATATCGTCTTGACAATGGCCTTGATGTAACCCTGTTCGAAGGCAAGGTACAGCTGCGCGCCGCAGCAGCCGATGACAGCGCCGCCCCCGCGGCCACACTCAGTCCCGGGCAGCGCGCGCACATGACTGTGGGCAAGGCACCACAGGTACAGAACTTCCAGGGCGGCACCGCACCGGCCTGGATCGACGGCCAGCTGGTGTTTGAGAACCTGCCATTGCGCGCGGCGATAGCAGAGTTCAACCGCTACGGCGGCAGCCCGTTGCGGGTCGACGATGCGGCGCTGGGTGAACTGCGTGTATCCGGCGTGTTTCGCAGCAATGACAGCACCGGCTTCGTTGAAGCCTTGGACACCCTGCACAAGATCTCGGCACATACCAACGCCGCAGGCGAGACCGAGCTCAGTCGCTGATAAGCACGCGCCGCAGACCGCCTGCGGCGCGCGTTGGCAACTCAGAGTGGCTGCAGCAATGCCTGCCTGATTCGCTCGCGCTCCAGCACCTGCAGGTGCAACAAATCCTTGAGCCGCTGGTTCTCCGCCTGCAGCCGCCGCAAGTGGCTTGCGTGAGACGCGCGCCGACCAGCGCAGATGCGCTGCAGCAGCGCACGCGATGCATCACTGAAACCGTGCTTCCTGCAGAGCTCCTGCAGGGTCTGACCGGCATCAAGCTCGCGCAGGAAGCCGATCACCTGCGCCTCGTCAAAATGCTTTCTCATGCTTGCTTCGCCTTGCCGGCAACTGCATCAACGCCAGTTTTGCCGTCCGTACCAACGCCCAGACAATCCGCACCGTGGTCGCAGCAACAAGGCTCAGCTACCAGGTCCGATATTCGGAAGGCCGCGCACGTATGAGCACGCAAACCAGTCCCTTTCCTGTCTAGACGCAGCAGCCAACCATACCCACAGCGATGCAGCGCACACTTTGATGCATGCAGGAAGGGTATTGGCAAACTGCTGGATTACCAGCTTCGCGGCTCACGCCGCTCCCACGAATGCAGGCACGAACCTGTAGTGCCGAGCCATGCTCGGCAAGGCACTTCCGCCGCGATGCGACAACTCAACGTCGGGCAGCGTCAATCAGCCAGCAAGCCGCCGCAGGATGAACTCATTGTCGCGCACGCTGCCAACCGGGAACTCGTAGGCACCGACCTGCTCGAAGCCATGCCGTGCATAGAAACGTTGCGCGCCGAAATTCTCCGACCACACGCCGATCCACAGCGTGCGCCCCGGGGTCTGCAACCACTGCAGGGCTGCAGCGAACAACTGCCCGCCCTGCCCGCCGCCTTGATGCTGGCGCAGCACATACAAGCGCTTCAACTCGCCGTCAGCCGCTCTGGCATCCACATGCGGTAGACCGCAGGGGCCAGCAAAGGCAAAGCCAATGGCCTCACCTTCCACTTCCAGCAACCACGCCGCGTATTCACCGGACTGCAGCTGTTGCCGCTGCAGTTCGAGCGGATAGGCTGTGGCCAGGTAATCGGCCAGGTCCTGCGGCGGATACAGATGGCCGAACGTCTCCACGAAGGTACGTTCGGCCAGCGCGCACAGCACGCCAGCATCATCGGGCGTAGCACGACGGATGCTGGCGTCAGTTGCCAAGGCTCAGGCCTTGTCGGCGCGCGGACGCACCTGCACGTGCACTTCGGCGAGCTGCGCGTCGGCGATCGGCGACGGCGCATCGGTCATCAGGCACTGTGCGCCGGTGGTCTTCGGGAACGGGATCACGTCGCGGATCGACTCGGTACCGGCCATCAGCGCGGCGATACGGTCGATGCCGAAGGCGATACCACCGTGCGGCGGCGCGCCGTAGTTCAACGCATCCAGCAGGAAGCCGAACTTCGCACGGGCTTCTTCAGCATCAATGCCGAGCAGCTCGAACACCGCGCTCTGCATTTCCGGGCGATGGATACGGATCGAACCACCGCCGATCTCGTTACCGTTGAGCACCATGTCGTAACCGCGCGACACCGCGGTCTTGGCATGCGCACGCAGGTCCGCCACATCGTCCACCGCCGGTGCGGTGAAGGGGTGATGCAGGGCGACGTAGCGCTGCGCCTCTTCGTCCCACTCGAACATCGGGAAGTCGGTGACCCACAGCGGCGCCCAGGTATCGGCAACCAGACCGAAGTCCTTGCCCGCCTTCAGACGCAGCGCGCCCATGAAGTCGGAGACCTTGTTGTAGCCACCGGCACCAAAAAACACGATGTCGCCATTGCCGGCACCAATGTGCTTGAGCAGCGCAGCGAAGGCGTCTTCGGCAAAGAACTTCTGGATCGGCGAGCTGACCTCGCCGTTCTCGGCGATCTTGATGTAGGCCAGACCCTTGGCGCCGTACTTGGCGGCGTGGGCGGCGTACTCGTCGATCTGCTTGCGGCTCAGGCTGGCACCGCCGGGAATGCGCAGCGCGGCGACGCGGCCATCGGCGTCATTGGCGGCAGCGGTGAATACCGGGAACTCGCTGGTCTTGACCAGCTCGGCCACGTCCACCAGCTCCAGCGCGATGCGCAGGTCCGGCTTGTCCGAACCGTAGCGACGCATCGCCTCGGCCCAGGTCATGCGCGGGAATTGCGCAGCCAGTTCCACGTCCACCACTTCCTTGAAGATGGAGCGGATCATGCCTTCGACGAAGTCCTGGATGTCGCTCTCGCGGACGAAGGCGAATTCCATGTCCAGCTGGGTGAATTCCAGCTGGCGGTCGGCACGCAGCGCTTCATCGCGGAAGCAACGCGCAACCTGGTAGTAGCGGTCGAAGCCGGCCACCATCAGGATCTGCTTGAACAACTGCGGGCTCTGCGGCAGGGCGTAGAACTCGCCCGGGTGCATGCGCGCCGGCACCAGGAAGTCGCGCGCGCCTTCCGGGGTGGCCTTGGTCAGGATCGGGGTTTCAATGTCCTGGAAGCCACGCTCGTCCAGATGGCGGCGCAGCGCCTGCACCAGCTTGATGCGGGTGCGCTGCATGCGCTGCATTTCCGGGCGACGCAGGTCCAGGTAACGGTACTTCAGGCGGGTTTCTTCGCCCGGGTTCTCGTGCGCATGGAACGGTAGCGGCGCGGCCTTGTTGAGGATGCTGATGCGGGTGGCGATCACTTCCACCTTGCCGCTGCGGATCTTGTCGTTGACCGCATGACGCGCCCGCACCACGCCTTCGACCTGCAGCACATCTTCGTAACCGAGGCTGGCGGCGACGGCGAAGACCTCGGCGTTGTCCGGTTCAACGGTGACCTGGACGATGCCTTCGTGGTCGCGCAGGTCGATGAAGCAGACGCCGCCGAGGTTACGGGCAACGTCGGTCCAGCCGGCGAGGGTCACGGTTTGGCCGATCAGGGTCTCATCGACCAGGCCGCAGAAATGGGTACGCATGGAAAGCTCCGCAGGGGGCCCGGCACGAAACGGTGCCGGGTAGCCCCGTATTTTGGCGCTCAGCGGGGGTTGGAGCAAATCCGCCCCATCAGTCACGCCGCCTTAAGTGGGATTGCGCCTATAGTTCCGCGTCCAAACCTGAACAGGGAAGCCGCCATGAACCGTCACCTCCTGCTTGCAGGCCTGGCTTCCCTGTTGGGGCTGGCCATGAGCCCGTTCCCCGCGGCGGCCCAATCCGGCTACCCCGGCGGCAACCAGAATGGTCCGATCCGGTGCGAAAGCGTGGATCAGCGCCAGCGTGTCTGTGCCACCGGCTGGCGCAGCGCCGTGCTGACCCGGCAGCTGTCCAAGGCCCAATGTACCGAGGGTCGCAGCTGGGGCAGCAGCAACGGCAATGTATGGGTCAGCAACGGCTGCCGCGCTGAATTCAGCGAAGGCCGCGGCGGCTGGGGCGGTGGCCAGGGCGGCTGGAACGGCAATGGCAACGGCAACCGCACCATCCGCTGCGACAGCAACAACAACCGCCAGCAGGTCTGCAATACCGGCTGGCGCAGCGCGGTACTGGTCCGCCAGGTCTCCGATACCCGCTGCACCGAAGGCCGCAACTGGGGCAGCAACAACGGCAGCGTCTGGGTCAGCGGCGGTTGTCGCGCTGAGTTTGCCGAAGGCCGCGGTGGCGGTGGTGGCTGGGGCGGCGGCCCTGGCCACGGTAACGGCAACCAGACCATCCGCTGCGACAGCAACAGCAACCGCCATGTGGTCTGCAATACCGGCTGGCGCAACGCAGTATTGGTACGTCAGGTCTCCGACACGCGCTGCGTGGAAGGCCGCAACTGGGGCAGCAGCAATGGTGCGGTCTGGGTCAACGGCGGCTGCCGTGCCGAGTTCGCCGAAGGCCGCGGTGGCGGCTGGGGCAATGGCGGCGGCTGGGGTGGCAACAATTACTTCGTGGACTGCCATAGCAACAGCAACCGCTTGAACACCTGCGCTTGGGATCGCCGCCAAGGCCGCCCGGTCATCGTCCAGCAGGCCTCCGACACGCGCTGCGTGGAAGGCCGCAATTGGGGCTTCAACGGCAACAGCATCTGGGTCAACGGCGGCTGTCGCGCCCGTTTCAGCGGGCGCTGAGTTTCAAAGGGCGCCGGCAACGGCGCCCTCTGTATTTCAGGCCTCGCTGCCCCACGGCGCTGGCGGCAGCGCCACCGGCACGCTCAGGTCGAATTCCACCTGGAACAGACGCCCATCCGGACGCGCCAGCTCGTAGACAAAACGCTTGCCCGGCACCAGCTCCATCGCCCAGGTATTACGCAGCGAGGCGGTCATGCCATTTTCGGTGAACATCGCCACCGAGTCCGCATCGACCGGAAACTCCTGCCGCCCTGCACTGCCGGCCTGCGCGGTATCGCCGCCGTACATGGTCACTGCATCCGGGCTGCCGTCGGCATGGCGGTGATCGTGCTTCAGGCGCAGGCCGCTGTCGGTGCGGCTGATCACCCAGGTCCGCGAATGGTCATCCCCGACATGGAACGGCACCCGCAGCTCCTGCTGCGGGCTGTCGCAACCACGCACATGCATCACCAGGGTCTTGCCATCGAACGGGTCCGGCGCGCTGGACTTTGGCTGATTGGCGATGATGCGGCCAGCAAAGGCCTGCCCACAGTGCTGCGCCAGATCGGCAAGAAACCGGTCGGCCGGCGCAACTGCCGTCTTTGCTGCCGGCGCGGTGCTGGCGGCGACTGCCAAAACGGGAAGGACGGCGCTGCCAGCCAAGGCCAGAACGCATATCAAATTTGAGAAGGAAGAGGTTTTCATCCCCCGATCCTCGCCTACGCGCCAGTTCAAGGCAACGCGCCGCTGCCTTGCACATGATCTCGCGCCGCCTGCAAGGCACCGTGCCACTGCAAGGTCACCGCCGATGCCTTGCCGTACAAGGGCTCGGATGCAGCGACGGCGGCCCGCCAATACCGCACGGCATCGCCGTGATTGCCGCGATGCTCGGCCAAACGCGCGCGCAGTACCTGTTGGCGTACTAACGCATAAGGCCCTTCGAGCAGCAGCGGCTGCACGGCATCCAACGTCTGCGCGGCCTCGTCCAGTCGCTGCTTGGCGATCAGCCATTCGGCCCAACCCTGCTGCAGGCGAATACCATTCGCGCTGCCAGCTGGAATACGCGGCAGCCACAGATCATGCGCCCGCTGCACCATTGCATCGCCTTCAGCATTGCCCTGGGCGGCCAGCAACAGGCCGAGCTGCAGCTCCAGATCCAGGCTGTCCGGATGATCGCTGCCAATTGCCGCCATGCGTACCGCCAACGCCTCGCGGTAACTGGTTTCGGCGGCGGCGGACTCGCCTTGCGCCTGTGCAATCTGCGCGGCGGTCTCGGTGACGACTGAATAGTTGTAACTGTCCGTGCCCAGCACCTCTGCCGACAGCTGCAGCGCGGTTTCAACATAAGGCCGTGCGCGCGCGTATTCGCCCTTGCGTATCAGCGCCAATGCCAATCGGTTGTTCTCGCTGACCACATAGACGCTGCGCTGACCGAAGATCTTTGGCGCACGCGCCAGGTTGGCCTCGAACGCGGCGATGGCCGCATCCAGATCACCGCGGTCCATCACCATCAAGCTGCGCTCGGTATTGCTGGCCCAGTAGTCATAGGACATTTCCCCCAGGCTGCGCAGGAACATCGGCGTGGATTGGTCGAACGCTGCAGCCGACGCGACCAGGTCGCCCTTGCGCCGGTACATCATGCCCAGGTTGTCCAATGTCACGCCGATGTACTGCTCGCGCTTGCCGGCCTGGTGGCGCTGCAGCGCCTGCTTGAACGCAGCCTCGGCATCGTCATAGCGCTGCTCGGACAACAACGACAGCCCCAATGAGTTGTAGGACTGGGCAACGCGGAAGCTGTCCGCCGGCTGCTTGCCCAGCAGCGCCAGCGCCCGCCGCGCCATTTTCGCGCCTTCCACGCCGTTGCGGTTGTTGGAATAGGTACCTGCCAACAGGTTGAACAGGCGCGCGGCTTCATCCAGATTCTTGTCGCCACCAGCGGCAGCCAGCGCTTCAGCAGCCTGCAACATCAGCGGATCAGACCGCCGCAGATCGCCTGCATTGCGGTAGGCCAGGCCAATCACGCCTTTCAAGCGCGCCTGTACTTCCGGCGATCCATCCGGCTCCTCGTCGATACGCGACGCGGCCCGGTCCAGCACCTCGCGGGCACTGATGTCCTCACCGCCCCGCATGCCTTTCTCGCGCGGGTCTGCCGCCTGGAACATTTCCACCAGGAAGCCACTGACCTGCTCCGCGATCTTGGCCTCGCGCTCGGCGGCTGCGCGTTCGGCCGCCAGACGCCACACAAACCAGGCTGCAAGCAGCAGCGCCAGCAACAGCAGCGCCGCCCCCTTCCAATTGCGCCGCAGCCAGCGTCCACTGCGATAGAACCGGCCACCGTTGCGTGCCTGCACCGGCCGATGCTGCAGATAACGCTGCAGGTCGGCCGCCATCGCCTCCACCGACGGATAGCGCTGCTCAGGTGGCAATGCACCAGCGCGTAACACGATCGCATCCAGATCGCCGCGCAGCGCACGCAGCCAGCGGCAGTCGGCCTGGGCGACCCGACTGGGAGCAGCCACCGCAACCCCGCTATCGTTTGCACCGCGCCTGCCACCCCTGCCCGCCAGCAGCTCACTCAATACCGCAGCCAGACTGAAGACATCACTACTCACCCCCACCGCCAGTCCTGACTGCAGCTCTGGCGCGGCGTAGGCTGGGGTGAAGAACTGCGCGCCCGGATCATTGGCCTCGTCACCCAACAGCCGCGACACGCCGAAGTCGAGCAGCACCGGCTCACCCTCCTCGCGCACCAGTATGTTGGAGGGCTTCAGGTCGCAATGCAGTACCAGCCGCGCATGTGCGGCCTGCACCGCGCTGTATACCTTCAGGAACAGCTGCAGGCGCTGGCGCAGGTCAAGCTCGCGGCGCGCGCAGTAAACGTCCAGCGGCTCGCCACGCACGTACTCCATCACCAGATACGGATGCCCGCCCGGCGTAGTGCCGCCGTCGTAGAGGCGCGCGATATTCGGATGCTGCAGGCTGGCCAGTATCCGCCGCTCGGCGGCCAGACGCTCGGCTACGCGTGCACTGGGCTTGCCCTGCAGGACTTTGATCGCCACCTCCTGCGCATACAGACCATCAGCGCGCTCGGCGCGGAACACCATGCCCATACCGCCACTGGCCAGCCGTTCGTACAGCCGCCAAGGCCCGATGACATCGCCTTCGCTCAGTTCGGAAGGAATCGCAGCGACGATCAACTGCTGCATTGGATCGAGGGCACGACCGAGCTCGCTGGTCTGCGCTTCGAGCAGCTCCAGTGTTTCGGCGATGACGGCTGGATCAGCGCTCAGGCGCGCAAGCTCACTCCGCCATTGCGACGGATGCAGTTCACACACTGCGTCAAACAGCTCGCGCACCTGTTGCCAACTATCCCGATCCACCGACACCCCCTGTAGCAGCCGCCCGCCACATTGCGAAGCCAGCTTTGCCTTGGGGATGATAAGCGCCGCTCAACGCTCCGGTACGTAAGAGCCGGGTGCGGATGACGAATCCGGAATCGCATCACCCGCATCAACCACAGCTTCTCTTACGACATTGGAATCGGCGGCTTCAGCACTCTCGTTGCTGAGCGGATCCACATCCATCGGCCGCCGGAAAACCAGCGATGGCAACAGTGTTGTCAGCGCCGCATACAACAGCAGTGCACCGAACAGCACCGGCGAGATAGCGAAGCGCTCGCGCATGATCGCCGCCAATACCAAGGTGAAAATCAGTGTCGGCGACAGCGCCAGCGCCACCCGCAGACTGGTACGGAAGCTCTCGCCGAACAGCACACGCCGCTGCAGCCAGATCACCGCGATGCGCAACGGCAGCACCACCAGGGTGATCAGCAAGCCCAAGCCCAGTGCTTCGAAGCTCAAGGCTTCCGCTGGCACCTTGGTGCCCGAGTTGAAGAAATAGAAAGGTACGAAGAACGATGCGAACAGACGCAGCGCATGCAGGTTTTCATGCGAAGCCAGCGATGGCATGCGCTGCTGCAACAGGCGCGCGACCAGACCAGCGATGAACGCACCCACCAGGTAGTACACGCCCAGCGCATAGGTGATGTACGCGGCCAGCATACCGACCATCACCAGCAGCGAGAACTCCGAGCCCGGCGCATGTGGCGCCACCCAGCGGCCGAGCCCGATGAACAGCAACGGCAGGCCGACCATCATCGCCAGCAAGGCCATGCTCGACAGTACCATATGCACCGGATCGCCGGCCTGCAACACCACGAACAACGCAGCCAGCGCCAACAACTCGCCGGCAATGGCCTTGCTGCTGACCCAGAACCGCTCGGCATCATCCAGGCCGAGCTGGGACAGCGAATCCATGATGAAGCCGGTGGAGGGAGTGAGCAGCGCCAGCGCCAGCAAGGCCGCCGCCTGCCAGGGCAGGCCGGCGTAATGCCATGCCAACCAGGCGACGCCGGTGAGCGTGGCGCTGCGGATCACCAGATGGGTCAGCAGCGGCCACATGCCCTTGCGCAGGTCGGCCAGATCCACCTCCAGGCCGGCAAACAGGAACAACGAGGAAATACCCAGCGTGGCCAGCAGGTTGACCACCGGATCGTGCGATCCGTCACCCAGCCACAGCATCGCGCTGATGCCGAACACCAGGCAGGTCAATGGCGCGGGAATATTGAAACGCTGCAACGCGCGTGGGATGACCAGCAACGCGAAAATCAACAACAGATAGATTACTTCCTTGCTCATGACGCCTGTTTCCTGTGACCGGGTACGTGGGGTCTCGCCCACCGGCCACCGCCGCGCCAACGGTGGAGCCGTCAGCGCAGGCGAGCGCCGGCCAGCTCCCCTACCTGGCGGAGGATGCCATTTCGGCCGTCATCATCCAGTGCAGAGCCCTGCAGGTAACTGACCAGCAACCACGGCGTACCACCGGCCAGCGGCCACAGCGCGGCGATGTCGTTGCTGGTGTCGCTGCCGTTGCTGCCGGTCTTGTCGCCGACCCGCCAGCCTGTTGGCAGCCCGGCGCGCAGGCGCGCGTCACCAGTCTGGTTGTCGATCAGCCAATCGGCCAGCTGCTGGCGCGAGGCCTCCTTGAGCACGTCGCCGAGCAGGAAACGCTGCAGATTGCCGGCCATCGCCGCCGGGCTGGTGGTGTCGCGTGGGTCGCCTGCTGCAAAACGATTGAGCTCAGGTTCGTTGCGCGCACTGACGGTGACGCGGTCGTCGTGCTCACGCAGGAACGCAGTGAGTCCGGCTGGACCGCCGACCAGTGGCAGCAGCAGATTGGCTGCAGCGTTGTCGCTGACGATCATCGTCGCCCGGCACAGATCACGTACGGTCATGGTCTTATCGACGTGGCGTTCGGTGAACGGCGAATGGTCGAGGATGTCGGCCTGGCGTACCGGTACGCGCTGATCCAGCGACAACTGGCCGGCGTCGGCGTGGCGCAGGATGGCTGCAGACAGCGGAAATTTGACCGTGCTGCACATCGGAAAACGCTCGTCCATGCGATGCCCATAGCGGGCCCCGCTGGCCGGGTTCCAGAGGCAGACTCCCAGGCGACCGCCGCTGGCTTTCTCAAGTGCGGCGAAGTCGGCGTCACTGACTGCCGCCGGTGGTGGCGCCGCATTGGCACTACCAGCACGTGCCCATGCGACAGGGATCAATGCACTGGCCAAGGCGGCACCGCCAAGTGTGAGGAACTGACGACGAGCAAGCATTGGGACTCTCCTTGGGGCTGATCGGGCTGATCTTGCCAACCAGTGTCGCCTTGGACCATCGCGAATAATCATCGCCTGCCATTAGTTAAATTTGCGGCTCTTACGGAAATTTGACCACTAGACACGGAATAATGCCGCCGACCATCAAGTTTCGTCATGACTCCGCCATGATCCGACCCCAGCTGCCGCTCAACGCACTGCGCGCCTTCGAAGCCGCCGCACGCCATCTGAACTTCACTCGCGCCGCGTTGGAGCTTTGCGTCAGCCAGGCCGCGCTGAGTCACCAGATCCGTGGATTGGAGGACCGCCTGCAGGTAAGCCTGTTCCATCGGCTGCCGCGCGGGGTGGCCCTGACCGACGAAGGCGCGGCGCTATACCCTGTGCTGACCGAGAGCTTCGACCGCATGGCGATCGCACTGGACCGCTTCACCGGCGGGCGCTTCCGCGAAGTGCTGACCGTGGGCGTGGTCGGCACGTTTGCGACCGGTTGGCTGCTGCCGCGTCTGCCCGAGTTCGAGGCAGCACATCCGGATATCGAGCTGCGGGTGCAGACCCACAACAACCGCATCGACCTGGCCGGCGAAGGCCTGGATCTGGCGATCCGTTTCGGCGATGGCGACTGGCAGGGACAGGATTGCACGCCGATCGTCGATACCTTGTTCGCACCGCTGTGCGCACCGGCGGTGGCGCGGAAACTACGGAAACCGCGTGATCTGGGCAACGTGCCACTGCTGCGTTCCTACCGCAACGACGAATGGCCGCGTTGGTTGCAGCTTGCCGGCGTCAGCGGCGTGGAAGCGCGTGGTGCGGTGTTTGATTCGTCGCTGACACTGGCCAGTGCAGCAGCCGCGGGTGCTGGCGTGGCGTTGCTGCCACTGCGCATGTTCGAGCAGGACCTGGCCGAGGGCCGGTTGTTGCAGCCGTTCGCGCAGACCTTGTCGTTGGGCAGGTATTGGCTGACGCGATTGCGCTCCCGGCAGGAGCGCGAACCGCTGCGACGCTTCCGGCTGTGGCTGCAGGCGCAGGGGCAATTGGAAGCGCCCTTGTAGTGCCGAGCCATGCTCGGCAATGGCGTCACCTGCAATGCCTCAGCCGAGCATGGCCAGGCTCTACGGCGATGATTGAGGCACCACCAGCAACGCGGAATTTTGTAGGAGCGGCGTCAGCCGCGAAGCCGGGATTGCGTCGGATCGCCGATGATTTGGCGCGTCATTGGTGCCAGCTTCGCGGCTTACGCTGCTCCTACAAGGAAATCCAAGCCAAGGCTCAGTCTTCCAACATCTCCATCCAGGTCGCTTCAGCCTGCTCCAGCTGCTGCGCAAGCACTTCACGCTCGCCGCCCAGCCTGGCCATCTTCGCTGCGTCGGCGTAGTTGGCCGAATCAGCCAGCTGCGCATCAACTTCGGCCAGCGATTCACCCAGCTGCTCCACCTTCTTCTCGGCCGCTTCCAGCTTGTGCGGATTGACCGGCTTCTTGTTCGAGGCCGGTTTGGCGGGAGCCACCTGTGCAACCGGTGCGGCGGCGGCAGGCTTTTCCTGGCGATCGCTCTTGGTGCGTGCACCTTGCGCGCTGGCACGGGTGCGCAACCACTGCGCGTACTCGTCCAGATCGCCTGCAAATGGCTCAACCACACCATCGGCTACACGCCAGAACGTATCGCAGACCAAGCCGATCAGATGGCGGTCATGCGAAACCATCACGATGGCGCCTTCAAACACGGCCAATGCTTCGGCCAGGGCCTCGCGCATTTCCAGATCAAGGTGGTTGGTCGGTTCGTCAAGCAACAGCACGTTCGGCTGCTGCCATGCAATCAAGGCCAGCGCCAGACGCGCACGCTCGCCACCGGAGAAACCATCCACGGTTTCGAATGCGCGATCGCCCGCGAAGTTCCACTTGCCGAGGAAGTCGCGGAACGACTGGTTGACGCCGTCCGGGGCAATCTCGCGGAAGTGATCCATCGGCGTCATGCCGGCGTGCAGCGATTCCACCGTGTGCTGGGCGAAGTAACCAATCTGCAGGTCAGGGTGGGCCATGCGGTCGCCTGCCAGCAACGGCAGGTCGCCAACCAGTGATTTCACCAGCGTGGTCTTACCGGCACCGTTCGGGCCAAGCAGGCCGACACGCTGGCCTGCTTCCAGACCGAAGCCGACGTTGTCCAGGATCACCGCGTCCGGGCCGTAGCCAGCGGTGACGTCGTTGAGGCGGATCAGCGAGAACGGCAGCTTGGCCGGCGGCGAGAACTCGATGCGGAACTCGCGCTCGGCACGCACCGCTTCGGTGCCGGCCATCTTGGCCAGACGCTTCATGCGGCTCTGCGCCTGGGTGGCCTTGCTGGCCTGCGCCTTGAAGCGATCGATGAAGCTCTGCAGGTGCGCGCGCTCGGCCTGTTCCTTCTCGTGCGTGATCTGCTGCTGGCGCAGGTGCTCGGCACGCTGGCGCTCGAAGTCGGTGTAACCACCCGGGTAGAGCTTGGCGGTGCCGCTGTGCAGGTGCAGGGTATGCGTGGCGACGTTGTCGAGGAACTCGCGGTCATGCGAGATCAGCAGCAGCGTGCCCGGGTACTTCAGCAGCCACTGTTCCAACCAATACACGGCGTCCAGATCCAAGTGGTTGGTCGGTTCGTCGAGCAGCAACAGGTCGCTGGGCATCATCAGCGCGCGGGCAAGGTTCAAGCGCGCACGCCAGCCACCGGAGAACGCCGCAACCGGGCGCTCATGGGTATTGGCCGGGAAACCCAAACCATGCAACAGCTTGCCTGCACGGGCTTCTGCGTCATAGGCATTGAGCTCGCCCATTTTCTGGTGCGCGTTGGCGACGGCTTCCCAGTCCTCACGCGCAGCAGCGGCGGCTTCTTCGGCCAGCACCGCGGCGACCACGTCGTCACCGCCGAGCACATAGTCGATGGCGCGGTCGGTCAGCGCAGGGGTTTCCTGGGCGACATCGGCGATGCGGATTTTGCCGGGCAGCGACACGTCGCCCTTGTCGGCTTCCAGTTCACCGCGGACAGCGGCAAACAGGCTGGATTTACCTGCGCCATTACGGCCCACAACGCCTACGCGATAGCCGGCATGCAGGGTGAGGTCTACGTTGGACAACAGCAGGCGCTCGCCCCGGCGAAGGGCGAAATTACGAAGGGAAATCATGAATAGGTCCGTTATAACGAAAAGGAATGTGCATGTGAGCAGCATTCCTGCGACGCAATTCTAACGTTAACCAATACTTGACTCACCTCCTGTTATCGCACGCGCCTGAACGGCATTGCCTGACAGAGAGCAAGTACTCGCATTGCCAAATCGCCTTTGCTGAACTGAAAACGCTTTCAAAAGCAACAATTTAGCTGCGCCATCCGGTTTGACACGAGGTAAAAATTCCATTAATTCGTTAATGGCGCACCGCAACAGCCGCGAACCCCACGCGCCGCCGATGCCGCCACTCAATACCGGAGCTGCAACCTGATGAATCGCACGTCCAGCACCCTCGCCGTCGCCATTGCCATCGCCCTTGGCGCCCCGGCCCTGCCCGCCCTGGCCCAGTCCGCCGCCAATACCCTGGATACCGTGATCGTTACCGGTACCCGCGTCGCCGACCGCACCGTGGCCGAGTCGCAGTCGCCTATCGACATCATCACCCCGGAGGCACTGCAGTCCACCGGCACCGGCGAGCTGGCCACGGCGCTATCGCGCGCCCTGCCCTCGCTGAACTTCCCGCGCCCGGCGCTGACCGACGGCACCAGTGGCATCCGCCCGGCGCAGCTGCGCGGGCTGTCGCCTGACCAGGTGCTGGTGCTGGTCAACGGCAAGCGCCGCCACACCTCGGCGATGATCAACGTCAACGGCAGCATCGGCCGCGGTTCTTCGGCGGTGGACATCAATGCCATTCCGATCGCCGCCATCGAGCGCGTGGAAGTGCTGCGTGACGGCGCTTCGGCGCAGTACGGCTCAGACGCCATCGCCGGCGTGGTCAACATCGTGCTCAAGGGCAGCGGCAAGGGCGGCAGCCTGGCCGTGGATTACGGCCAGTATTCGGCCGGTGACGGCAACAAGTACCAGCTCTCCGGCGACACCGGCATCAGCTTCGCCGATGGCCGTGGCAGCGTGCATTTCGCCGGCCAGGTCAGCCAACAGGACGAAAGCAACCGCGCCGGCCCCTACCAGGGCACCGCGCCGAATACCGGCAACTTCCCGTCCATCGGTGAGAAGACCTTCGTGGTCGGCGACCCGCGCGTGGATGCCACCGCCGCCTCGGTCAACGCCAGTTTCAATTTCAGCGACAACATCAACGCCTACGCCAGCGCGCTGCTGAGCAACCGCGACATCACCTCGTTCGCGTTCTACCGCTCGCCCAACCACAGCGGCCAGACCGCGCTGCTGGCGCAGACCTACCCGGACGGCTACGTGCCGCAGATCAACCAGTACTCCAAGGACCGCTCGCTGGTGGCCGGCGTCAAGGGCAATACCGAGAGCGGCTGGACCTGGGATGTCAGCGTCAACCACGGTGAAAACACCCTGGATTTCCACACCCGCAACAGCATCAACTACAGCCTGGGTGTAAACAGCCCGACCTCGTTCTACGACGGCACGTTGAAGTACCAGCAGGACATCTTCAACGCCGACATCACCAAGTCGCTGGATTGGGGCCTGGCTTACCCGGTCACGCTGTCCTTCGGTGGTGAGTACCGTCGTGAGAAGTGGGAACAGGAAGCAGGTGAACTGAACTCCTATACCGGTAGCGGCGCCCAGGGTTTCGGTGGTTTCACCCCGACCAACGAAGTGCACAACGACCGCCACAACTACGCCGTCTACGCCGGCCTGGAAGCCGACCTGACCGAGAAGTTCTCCGCTGGCCTGACCGGCCGCTATGAGGACTACTCGGACTTCGGCGACAAGTTCTCCGGCAAGCTGTCGGCGCGCTACGCCTTCACCGACAAGGTCGCGCTGCGCGCCACCGCATCCAGCGGCTTCCGCGCCCCATCGCTGGCCCAGCAGAGCTACCAGGCGGTGACCAGCACCATCATCAACGGCAGCTTCGTTGACCGCGGCACCTTCCCGACCACCAGCGCTGCCGCACAGGCACTGGGCGCAGCACCGCTGAAGGCCGAAAGCTCCACTTCCTACAGTGTCGGCCTGGTGCTGCAGCCGGTTGACCGCCTGTACCTGACCGTCGATGCCTACCAGATCGACATCGACGACCGCATCGTGCTGTCCACCAACATCACCACCAATGCCGCCGCCAACGCGCTGTTGGCCGGTCTGGGGCTGCCGCAGGTCACCGCGTTTTCCTACTTCACCAATGGCGTGGACACCCGCACCCGCGGTGTCGATGCGGTGTCCAGCTACACCATCCCGTTTGCTGCCAGCAGCCTGGAGCTGACCGCTGCCTATAGCTACAACGAGACCGAAGTGAAGAAGTTCATCGCTTCGCCGGCAGTGTTCGGCAGCCTGGGCATCACCCAGTCGCTGATTGGTCGTGACGAAATCGGCCGCATCGAGGACAGCTTCCCGCGTGACAAGGCCATCGTCAGCGGCACCTGGCGCTCGGACCGCTGGGAACTGGGCCTGTCGGCCACCCGTTACGGCAGCTTCACCGTGCGCAACTCGGCCACCGCTGCCCGCGACCAGACCTACGACGCCAGCTGGGTGGTGGATGCCTCGGCCAGCTTCAAGCCCAGCGAAAACTGGAAGCTGACCCTGGGTGCCGACAACCTGCTGGATCAGTACCCGGACCGCACCGCCGATCTGCAGAACTCGACCTGGGGCATGCTGCCGTACAGCAACTACTCCCCTTATGGTTTCAACGGCGCCTACGTCTACGGCCGTATCAGCTACACCTGGTAAAACCGGTTCGACGTCGTGAAAGGAAGATGCCCTGGGAAACCGGGGCACCTTCTTTGCACTGGATTGCCGCTGCGCGGCCACAACGCGTTGCAGCGCGAGCACTGCCTCAGGCAGCTTCCGGGAACACCTTCGCGCAGAGGAAATCCACCAGCGCCCGCACCTTCGGCGACGGGTACTTGCTGGCCGGCCACAGCACATTGAAGACACCAGCTCCACCCACCTGATCGACCAGGATCGGCTGCAGCAGCCCTGCTGCCAGCGGCTCGCGGATGGCGAAATCCGGCAGGTAGGCAATTCCCAGCCCACGCAGCGCGAAGCACATACGCGTCTCAATGTTGTTGCAGATCATCGAAGTCGGCAGTTGCAGCTCGGCCTCGCCGGCTGCGCGCCGCAGTGCCCAGGTTTCCAGCTTGCCGCTGTTGGGGAAGCGGTAGTGCAGGCAGCTGTGCTGCTCGAGATCGGCCGGCACCAGCGGTACGCCACGACGAGCCAGATAATCCGGCGACGCCACCAGGCGCATGTGGAAGCTGCCCAGGCGACGCGCCGACAGGCGTGAATCGGCCGGTTCGCCGGTGCGCACCACCGCATCGAAGCCTTCCTCGATGACATCGACCATGCGGTCAGTGAAGTCCAGGTCCAGCTCGATCTGCGGGTAGGCACGCATGAACTCCCCGAGCACCGGCAGCACCAGCGAACTGACCAAGGGCAGGCTCACCCGCAGGCGTCCGCGTGGCGCCGCACTGGCCTGCGACAGTTCCAGCTCGGCGGCGTCAATCTCGGCCAGGATGCGGCGACTGCGCTCCAGGAACAGCATGCCTTCGGCGGTGAGGGTCACGCTGCGGGTGCTGCGATGGAACAGGCGCACACCCAGCTTATCTTCCAGCCGCGCCACGCTCTTGCCGATCGCCGAGGCCGACACCCCCAGCTCACGCCCGGCGGCGACGAAGCTGCGCGTTTCAGCCACCTGCACAAACACCACGAAGCCGTTGAGGCTGTCCATGATCCGCCTTCCGCTTGATTGCGGACATTTTATTCCGCTCATCACGGAACTGCAGCCTACTTTTTCTTCAATTCACGGATTTCTATCGTCACGGCCTGCCCTTTCAAGTGAGCCAGCTGCCATGACGATCCCCACGCTCCCCCTCCCCTCAAGCGCAACGCCGGACCCGGTTTTGGCCCCTATCCAGACCGTCGTGCAGCAGGCTCTGGACGAACAGCGCCTGGTCGGCGCGATGACGCTGGTCGCCCGTGATGGCGCGTTGATCCACCGCCAGGCCAGCGGCCTCGCCGACCGCGCCAGCGCACGCCCGATGCGCGTGGACACCGTGTTCCGGCTAGCTTCGGTCAGCAAGCCCATCGTCTCCACCGCAGCGATGGTGTTGGTGGCACGGGGCAAACTCGAGCTGGACGCAGGAATCGAACACTGGCTGCCGGAATTCCAGCCACGCTTGGCCGACGGTCGCCCAGCACGGATCAGCGCACGGCAACTGCTCAGCCACACCGCCGGCCTGGGTTACCGCTTTTTCGAAGCGGACGCGGACGGTCCGTATGCCCGGGCCGGCGTCTCCGATGGCATGGATGCCTCCGGCATCAGCCTGCAGGAAAACCTGGGCCGCATCGCCAGAGTGCCGCTGCTCTACCAACCCGGCAGCGCCTGGGGCTACTCGCTGGCGACCGATGTGCTGGGTGCCTTGATCGAACGCATCCACGGCACGCCGCTGCAGCAAGCTGTGGATCAGTTGGTCACCGGTCCACTGGGCATGACGGATACCGGCTTCGTCGCCCACGAGTCCCAACGCGTGGCAAGCGCCTATGTAAGCGATGCACCACAGCCACACCTGCTCAGCGAGGGCGAGATTGTTTCGCCGTTCGATGGCGCCATCGGCATCACCTACAGCCCGGCGCGCATCTTCGATGCGCACGCCTTCCCCTCGGCTGGCGCGGGCATGGCCGGCACTGCCGACGATCTGCTGCGACTGCTGGAAACGCTGCGCATTGGCGGCAATGGTCTGCTGCCCGCCGAACTGGTCGCCGAAATGGGGCGTGACCAGACCAACGGCCTGGAACTGCCCAGCGCACCGGGCTTCGGCTTCGGCCTCGGCTTCTCGGTGCTGCGCGATCCAGCGCTTGCCGGCTCACCAGAATCACTGGAAACGTGGCGCTGGGGCGGTGCTTACGGCCATTCCTGGTTCGTGGACCGGGCGCAGGGCCTGAGCGTGGTCGCCTTCACCAATACGCTGTACGAAGGCATGTCCGGTCGCTTCGTCACTGAGCTGCGCGATGCGGTTTATGCTGCAGTGGAGCCACGTTGATGTGTGCCGCAAACTCTGCACGCCTGCCATTTGGCGCATTGCTGGCGCTGGCGATGGCCAGTTTCATCACCATCCTCACCGAAGCCCTGCCGGCCGGCCTGCTCCCACAGATGGCACGTGGCCTGGGCGTTTCCGAGGCATGGATAGGACAGACCGTGACGATCTACGCGATCGGCTCGTTGTTGGCGGCAATTCCGCTGACCAGCGCGACCCAAGGCCTGCGTCGTCGTCCATTGCTGCTGGCAGCAATAGCCGGCTTCGCCGTCGCCAATACCGTCACCACCTTCTCCAGCAGCTACGCGCTGACGCTTACGGCGCGCTTTCTCGCCGGTGTTTCCGCCGGTCTGCTGTGGGCCCTGTTGGCAGGTTATGCCGCGCGCACGGTGCCCGCGCATCAACAAGGCAAGGCGATTGCCATCGCAATGGTGGGCACGCCGCTGGCGCTGTCGCTGGGCGTGCCGGCCGGCACCTTGTTCGGCAATCTGCTGGGCTGGCGGATCTGCTTTGGCACGATGAGCGTGTTGGCACTGGTACTGATGCTGTGGGTGCGGTTCAAGGTGCCGGACTTCGCCGGCCAGCCGAACAGCCGGCAGCTACCGCTGCGGCAGGTGTTCTCCATCGCCGGTGTGCGCCCGGTGCTGTTCGTGGTGCTGGGCTTCGTGCTGGCCCACAACATCCTTTACACCTACATCGCTCCATTCCTGGCCGAGGCTGGCATGGGCGAGCGCACCGATCTGGTGCTGCTGGTGTTCGGCATGACTTCATTGCTGGGCATCTGGATCGTCGGCGTACTGGTCGATCAGCACCTGCGCGCGTTGACGCTTGCCAGCACCGTATTGTTCGGCGCGGCCGCACTTGCACTCGGGCTGGCCAGTGAGACGGCGCTTGTGGTCTATGCGGCAGTGGCGGCCTGGGGTGTCGCCTTCGGCGGTGCCGCGACCCTGTTCCAGACGGCGTTGGCAAAAACTGCCGGAGAGGCCGCCGATGTCGCCCAATCCATGCTGGTCACCGCCTGGAACGCGGCAATCGCCGGCGGCGGCATCATCGGCGGCGCGCTGCTCGGGCGCTGGGGCGTCGGTGCGTTTGCTCCCGCTCTGCTGGTGTTGCTGGTGGCGACCCTGGTCGTGGTATGGGCCGCAAGGCAGCATGGTTTCCCCTGCACCAGCGACAAGAGGACCGCGAGTAACGCCAGCTGTTCTGAGCCCTGACGCGGCTCCGGAAGGAAGATGCACGGGGAGACCGGAGCATTTTTTACTGAGTTGGAGCAGCGCATTACCCCTCCCCAACCCTCCCCTTGCCTTCGCCCTTGATCTGGCCAGCCCCAAATCCCACCGACCCAGTTCCTTGGGACATAAAAACCCAGATTTTTCATGTATTTCCCCGCACCCAAGCCGCCAGCCCCTTTAGAATCAAACCACCCCCACCCGACCCAGCGAGCCCTGATGCACCATGACACCGCCCTGATCAACATGATTGCCATCGGTTTGGGCCTGGCCTTCGTGCTTGGTGCCCTGGCCAACAAACTGCGGCTGTCGCCGCTGGTGGGCTATCTGGTTGCCGGTGTCATCGTAGGGCCGTTCACGCCGGGCTTTGTCGCCGATCAGGCGCTGGCCAACCAGCTGGCCGAGATCGGCGTGATGCTGCTGATGTTCGGGGTTGGCCTGCACTTCTCGTTGAAGGACTTGATGGCGGTCAAGGCCATCGCCATCCCCGGTGCCATCGGCCAGATATTGGTCGCCACCCTGCTCGGCTGGGGCGTAGCCACGCTGATGGGCTGGCCGGTGCTGCACGGCGTGATCTTCGGCTTCTCGCTGGCCACCGCATCGACCGTGGTGCTGCTGCGGGCGATGGAAGAGCGCCGCCTGCTGGAAACCACGCGCGGCAAGATCGCGGTCGGCTGGTTGATCGTGGAAGACCTGGCCTGTGTGCTGGCACTGGTGATGATGCCGGTGATCGCCGACGTATTTGGCCCGGAGGCAAGCGGCAAGGAGTTGTCCATCGGCGGGCTGCTGGCCTCGATTGGCTGGACCTTCGTGCAGTTGGGCCTGTTCGTGGCGGTGATGCTGGTGGTCGGCCGCCGTGTCATTCCGTGGGTACTGGAGAAAGTGGCCGGTACCGGTTCGCGCGAACTGTTCACCCTGTGCGTGCTGGCGATTGCCCTGGGCGTGGCGTTCGGCGCTGCCGCTTTGTTCGGCGTGTCGTTCGCATTGGGCGCGTTCTTCGCCGGCATGATGCTCAACGAGTCCGAGCTCAGCCACAAGGCCGCGCATGATTCGCTGCCGCTGCGCGACGCATTCGCGGTGCTGTTCTTCGTCTCGGTCGGCATGCTGTTCAACCCGATGATCATCGTCGAGCATCCGTGGCAGGTGCTGGCGACCGTGTTGATCATCATGTTCGGCAAGTCGGCTGCAGCATTCTTCATCGTGCGTGCGTTCGGCCATTCCAAGAGCACCGCGCTGACCATTTCCGCCTCGCTGGCGCAGATCGGCGAGTTCGCCTTCATCATCGCCGGCCTCGGTGTGGCGCTGAAGATCCTGCCGCCGACCGGGCAATCACTGGTACTGGCCGGTGCGTTGGTGTCGATCATGCTCAACCCGGTGGTGTTCGGCCTGCTCGACCGCTGGCAGGCGCGCCACAAGGAAACCACACCGGTACCGGAAGCACCGGAAATCCCGCCGGGGCCGTCGCTGGACCTGCAGGACCACGCCATCGTGGTCGGCTACGGCCGGGTTGGCAGCGAGCTGGCGCAGGTGCTGCGCGACCGCGGCGTGCCGGTGCTGGTGATCGACGACAACCGCGAACACGTTGAGCGCGCGCACGCGGCCGGCATTCCCGGCATCCGCGGCAGTGCCGCCTCGGACAAGGTGCTGGCCGAAGCCCATCCCGAGCGCGCGACGATTGCAGTGCTGGCCATCCCGCAGCCACTGGAGTCAGGCGAAGTGCTGGCCAAGCTGCGCGCCATCAACCCCAACCTGACCTTGCTCGCCCGCGCCCACAGCGACGCCGAGGTCAAGCATCTGCTCGATCACGGCGCCGATGGCACGGTGATGGCCGAGCGCGAGCTGGCCTATTCGCTGGCGGAGATGATCATGTCCACCCCGCCCTACCGCAGCCTGCGCCCGGGCATGCCTCAGCCGGCGGCCAGCGGCACGTAGATATCGGCACGCAGGATGGCCTCGGGTACCTCTTCCGGGTCGTCGAGGAAGTGGTAGTGCAGCGGCGCATCGCGCAGGGCGTGGCCACTGCCCGGCAACCAATCGCGCAGCAGCTGATCAGTGGCATCTTCCAGCAGCGAGTAGCTGCCGACGTGGCGCAGCCGCGCCACGCTGCCGCCCCCAAGAACCAGGCGCCGCAGCGATTCCGGCAGCGCCGGCAATTCCGCATCCAGCGCAAGCGCACAATCGAACAACAGCTCCTCGGCTGGCAGTTCGCGATGATCGCCCAGCGGCACGCCGATCAGCTGCTGCAACTGCTCAATCAGGCCCTGCTCCGCGGCCCAGCCGAACAGTTCGCCGAACACGCCATCCAGATCATCGAAGGCACCGCGCGCGCGCAGCGCCACCACTTCGAACGGCTCCAGAGTGATGACCTCCACGCTCAGTGGCGCGGTCTTTTCAGCCAAGGGCAGCGGTCGTGAAAGCTGCTCGATACTGGCTGCCAAGCGCTGCGGATCGCCCCGTAGCTCGCTGGCGCTGGCATCCACCGTCCCGCGCAGCACCCGCGCCAGGGCCTGCGGCGTGTCGTAGCCGGACAGCAAGGCGATCTCGGTAACACTGGCATCGCTGTGCGCCAAGCGCTGCAAGGCCTTGACCACGCGCAGCCGCTGCACGGTGCGGCCGATGGTTTCGCCGGTCAGCGCGCGGTACACGCGATGGAAGTGGAACGGCGAGTAATGGGCAATGGCAGCCAACGCATCCAGATCAGGCAATGGCCCACCGGCATCGATGCTTTGCTGCAGGCTGCTGATGACTCGGTCCAAGCGTGGCAACTGCGCGACATTGGCTTTCATTGCGGTATCTCCGTTGGCTGGTGAGGCTATTGCAGCGCGCCTGCTCAGCGCTGGCGTTTCCGATCTTGCGCAAACTCGGCATCCGCACCGGGCAGACCTGCCAGATGATCCTGCAGCAATACGATGGCCTGACGCACCTTGGCCGGCTGAGTCTGCCGATGCGGGGTGACCGCCCACACCGGCAGTGCTGGCACCTCCCATTCCGGCAGCAAGCGCTGCAGGCTGCCGGATTCCAGCAGCGGCGCCGCATCCAGACTGGTCAGCACCGCGACACCCAATCCCGCCTCGCACAGGCGCAGTACCGCCGGCTGGTTCTGGCTGGCGATGCGCGGATGCGCGGGCACCAGCCGCTCCTCGCCGCTCTCCCGCTGATGCCAGACCAGCCCCGGCACCTGCGGCAAGCCCAGCCATTCGGCCGCCGGTATCTGCAGCGGATCGTCGGGCAAGCCGTGCCGCTGCAGCCATGCCGGTGCCGCGCAGGGCCAGCGTTGCAGGCTAACCAGACGCTGCGCCATCCAATCGCTGTCGGGCAGCTGGCCGAAGCGCAGCGCCAGATCGATACGCGCCTGCAACAGATCGGTCCAGCCATCGTCGAAGAACAGGTGCAGACGCAGCTGCGGGTTGTCCTGCAGCCAAGCGCCCAGAGCCGGGCCGATATGCGCGGCCATGCCAAGCGGCGCTGACAGCCGCAGCTCACCGCTGGGTGCCTGCCGGGCCGCCGATAGCTCGGCCTCCGCCTCGCCCGCTGCATCCAGCAGGCGCGCGCAGGCAGCGTAGTAACGGCTGCCGACGTCGGTCAGCGCCAGCCGCCGCGTCGAGCGGTGCAGCAAGGCCACCCCCGCGTCCTGCTCAAGGGCGCGCACCTGCTGACTCACCGCCGATGTACTCATGCCCAGCGCCCGCGCCGCCGCACTCATCGAACCGTGCTGCACCACCTGGGCAAACAAGGCCATCCGTTTGACGCTGTCCATCAGCCACCTCCGTGCCGCCATTGTGAAGCACAGCTTCAAGGTGGTTGTGATTTTTTACGACTGCCGTCGACGCCGACTTGGGCGGACACTGGCCTCATTCCCCACCCCAAGGACGTTCCCATGAAAGTTGCCCTGATCGGTGCCACCGGCTTTGTCGGCAAGGCCGTACTCGACGAACTGCTGGCCCGCGGCCATGACGTGACCGCGCTGGTCCGTGACCCGGCCAAGCTGGAAGCTCGCCTGCAGCTGCAGGTAATCAAGGCGGATGTGCGCAATGCCGATGAAGTGCATGCCGCCGTTGCCGGTACCAACGCCGTGATCAGCGCCTATAACGCCGGCTGGGCCAATCCGGACCTGTACAACGAGTTCCTGCACGGCACCCGCGCGATCGTCGCCGGCACCAAGGCCGCAGGTGTGAAGCGTTACATCGTGATCGGCGGCGCCGGTAGCCTATATGCGCCGGACGGCACCCAACTGGTGGATTCACCCAACTTCCCGGCCGCGATCTATCCCGGCGCCAGCGCTGCCCGTGATGCGCTGACCGAGCTGCGTAACGAGACGACATTGGATTGGACCCAGCTGAGCCCGCCGGTTGCGTTCCATCCGGGCAGCGCCACCGAGCGCACCGGCAAGTACCGGGTTGGCGGCGAGACGCCGCTGAGCACCGGTGATGGCCCGGGCACGATCAGTGCTGCGGATCTGGCGGTGGCGGTGGTGGATGAGCTGGAAGCGCCGAAGCATGTTGGTGAGCGGTTTACGGTTGCCTGGTAAAAGCTGAAAGCTGCCCTCACCCCAACCCCTCTCCCGCAGGCGGGAGAGGGGCTCGGATTGCGTCGGCTGCCAGCGCACTAGCCCCTCTCCCGTTTACGGGAGAGGGGTTGGGGTGAGGGGAAGCTTCCAACAAGCAGACCCCGCTCTTGATCTGCCACTCAAGCCCCAGCCAACGCCTGCTCCAGATCCGCCAGCAAGTCATCGATGTGTTCGATGCCCACCGACAGACGCACGGTATCCAGCGTCACTCCCGCCTTCTCCAACTCCGCCGCATCCAACTGCCGATGCGTGGTGGACGCCGGATGCGTGGCCAGCGACTTTGCATCCCCAAGGTTCACCAGCCGCGTAAACAACTGCAACGCATCCAGGAAACGCGCCCCGGCCTCACGCCCGCCCGGCAAGCCAAACGTCAGCACGCCAGAGCCATGCCCGCGCAGGTACTTCTGCACCAACGCATGCTCCGGATGGTCAGGCAATGCGGCGTAGTTCACCCAGGCAACTTTCGCGTGCTTCTGCAGATAGTTGGCCACCGCCAGCGTATTGCTGTTGATCCGGTCCATGCGCAGCGCAAGCGTCTCAATGCCCTGCAGGATCTGGAATGCGTTGAACGGTGAAATCGCTGCGCCCATGTTGCGCAACGGCACCACCCGCGCACGGCCGATGAACGCCGCCGGGCCAAGTGCTTCGGTATAGACCACGCCGTGGTAACTCACGTCCGGCGTGTTGAGGCGCGGGAAGCGCTCCTTGTGCTCGGCCCACGGGAAACGACCGGAATCGACAATCGCGCCGCCAAGGCTGGTGCCATGGCCGCCGAGATACTTGGTCAAGGAATGCACCACGATATCCGCGCCGAAATCGAAGGAGCGCTGCAGATACGGTGTGGCGACGGTGTTGTCGACGATCACCGGCACGCCGTGGGCGTGGGCGATCTTGGCGATGGCTTCGATATCGGTGATGTTGCCGCGCGGGTTGCCGATGGATTCGACGAACACCGCCTTGGTGCGCTCATCGATCAAGGCCGCAAACGCCTGCGGATCGCGGTAGTCGGCAAAGCGGGTCTGGATGCCGAACTGCGGCAGCGTATGCGCGAACAGATTGTAGGTGCCGCCGTACAGCGCGCTTGAGGCGAGGATGTTGTCGCCGGCCTCGGCAATGGTCTGGATGGCGTAGGTGATGGCGGCTTGGCCCGAAGCCAGCGCCAATGCACCAATGCCTCCCTCCAACGCAGCGATGCGCTTCTCCAGCACATCGGTGGTGGGGTTCATGATGCGGGTATAGATGTTGCCCTGCACCTTGAGGTCGAACAGATCGGCACCGTGCTGGGTGTCGTCGAAGGCGTAGGCAACGGTCTGGTAGATCGGCACCGCAACTGCGCGGGTGGTGGGATCAGGGGAGTAGCCGCCGTGCACGGCGATGGTTTCAGGCTTCCACTGCGGATCGGTCATCGGAGTGCTCGCTAAGGAGTGACCGCTGACGATAGCCGAGGATGGATGGCAACCGGTGGACGGTTGCAGGGGTTACTTGTGAGGGGATGGAATCTTCTGATGCATTTTCAGCTAGAAGCTCCCCCTCACCCCAACCCCTCTCCCGCGCGCGGGAGAGGGGCTCAGTGCACTACGAGCCGCCGCATTCCTAGCCCCTCTCCCGCCTGCGGGAGAGGGGCTGGGGTGAGGGCAGCTCTTAAAGCTTTTGAAGCGTTGGCTCCGGCTTTCAGCCCTTGCCAAACTGCAACTGCCCGCCACCGCCAGCTTCCACCTTGATGGTGTCGCCGCTGACGAACTCGCCGGACAGAATCTTCTGCGCCAACGGGTTCTCCAGCTGGGCCTGGATCGCACGCTTCAACGGACGGGCGCCATAGATCGGGTCGAAACCAACATTGCCCAGCACATCGAAGGCCGAATCCGACACCTCCAGACGCAAGCCACGCTCGCCAAGCCGCTTCTCCAGCCCACGCATCTGGATGCGTGCGATCTGCTTGATCTGCTGCTTGTCCAGCGGGTGGAACACCACGATGTCGTCCAGCCGGTTGATGAACTCCGGACGGAAGTGCGCCTGCACCACGCCCATCACCGCGGCCTTCATCTGCGTATAGGCTTCCGGGCTGTCGTCGCCGCTCATGTCCTGGATCTGGTGCGAGCCCAGGTTCGAGGTCATCACGATGACGGTGTTGCGGAAGTCCACCGTGCGGCCCTGGCCGTCGGTCAAACGACCGTCGTCCAGTACCTGCAACAGGATGTTGAACACATCCGGATGCGCCTTCTCCACTTCGTCCAGCAGGATCACGCTGTACGGGCGACGACGCACCGCCTCGGTCAGATAGCCACCTTCTTCGTAGCCCACATAACCCGGGGGCGCACCGATAAGGCGCGACACGCTGTGCTTCTCCATGAACTCACTCATGTCGATGCGCACCATCGCGTCGGGCGAGTCGAACAGGAAGTCGGCCAGCGCCTTGGTCAGCTCGGTCTTGCCCACGCCGGTCGGGCCCAGGAACAGGAACGAGCCACTTGGACGATTCGGATCGGACAGGCCGGCGCGCGAACGCCGCACCGCGTCGGAGACCACGCGGATCGCTTCTTCCTGCCCAACCACACGGTTGTGCAGCATGTCTTCCATGCGCAGCAGCTTGTCGCGCTCGCCTTCGAGCATCTTGCTGACCGGGATACCGGTCCAGCGCGAGACGACCTCGGCGATTTCCTCGTCGGTCACCTTGTCCTGCACCAGCCGGAAGTCCTTGCGGTCCACTTCCTGCGCGGCAGCGAGCTGCTTTTCCAGGTTCGGCAGCAGGCCGTACTGGATCTCGCTCATCTTGGCGAAGTCCTGGCGACGCTGTGCGGCTTCCAGATCAAGTTTTGCCTTTTCGACCTGCTCCTTGATCTTGGTCGCGCCCTGCAGCGCAGCCTTCTCCGACTTCCAGATTTCGTTGAGGTCGGAGAACTCGCGCTCCAATGTGTCGATGTCGGCTTCCAGATCGGCCAGGCGCTTGCGCGAGGCGTCATCCTTCTCCTTCTTCAGCATTTCGCGCTGGATCTTGAGCTGGATCAGACGACGTTCCAGGCGATCAAGTTCCTCCGGCTTGGAGTCGATCTCCATGCGGATGCGCGAGGCGGCCTCGTCCATCAGGTCGATGGCCTTGTCCGGCAGCTGGCGATCAGTGATGTAGCGGTTCGACAAGGTCGCAGCCGCAACCACGGCCGGGTCGGTGATCTCCACGCCATGGTGCACCGCGTAGCGTTCCTTCAGGCCACGCAGGATGGCAATGGTGTCCTCCACCGTCGGCTCACCGACAAACACCTTCTGGAAGCGGCGCTCCAGCGCAGCGTCCTTCTCGATGTACTGGCGGTACTCGTCCAGGGTGGTGGCGCCGATGCAATGCAGCTCGCCACGCGCAAGCGCCGGCTTGAGCATATTGCCCGCATCCATCGCGCCCTCGCCCTTGCCGGCGCCGACCATGGTGTGCAGTTCGTCGATGAACAGAATGATCTGACCTTCGTTCTTGGACAGGTCATTGAGCACGGCCTTCAGCCGCTCTTCGAACTCGCCGCGGAACTTGGCACCGGCAATCAACGCGCCCATGTCCAGCGAGAGCACGCGCTTGCCGCGCAGGCCCTCGGGCACTTCGTCGTTGATGATGCGCTGGGCCAGCCCTTCGACAATCGCGGTCTTGCCCACGCCGGGTTCACCGATCAGCACCGGGTTGTTCTTGGTACGGCGCTGCAGCACCTGGATGGTGCGGCGGATTTCCTCGTCGCGGCCAATCACCGGGTCGAGCTTGCCGCTTTCGGCACGCGCGGTCAGGTCGATGGTGTACTTTTCCAGCGCCTGGCGCTGCTCTTCGGCGTTTTCGCTTTGCACGGTTTCTCCGCCGCGCAGCTTGTCGATCGCGGCCTTTACTTTGTTTTTGTCAGCGCCAGCAGCACGCAGGGCCATGCCGGCCGGGCCGCCATCGTCCACCGCCGCCAGCAGGAACCACTCGCTGGCGATGAACTGGTCGTTGTGCTGCTGGGCCAGCTTGTCGGTGTTGTTGAGCAGGCGATTGAGATCGTTGCCCATCGACAGGCTGCCGGCCTGGCCGGACACCTTGGGCAATGCATCCAGCGCCTCGGTCAGCCGCTCGCGCAGCACCGGCACGTTGACGCCGGCCTGGGCCAGCAAGGGCCGGCTACTGCCACCGGGCTGATCGAGCAGCGCGCTGAGCACATGCACCGGCTCGATGATGTTGTTATCACGGCCAACCGCCAGCGACTGGGCATCTGCCAAGGCTTTCTGGAAATTGGAGGTGAGCTTATCCATCCGCATGGGTCTTCTTCCTCAAGGTTGGGAGGCCAGCATTGCTGGCGATATTGATTCAGATGCGGTTGCAACGGCGTGATTCAAGGGTGAATAGCGCCCTTGTTCAGCTGCAATCGAGATCCTCCTCCAGTATCGCCAGCCGCCGAGCTCGCAACCTTGATCCAACGCAAGCGGCAGCGCGGCTCAGCCGCGGGTGATCGCCGAGCGCAGCGCCCGCAGCTGTTGCTTCACCGCCTGTTGCTGGCCGGAATCCATGCGCAGCAAGGCTTTCTGGCCTACCGACAGCGATTGCAGGGCCGGGTCGGAGAAGCGATAGCGGCCCTTGCCATCCGGCTCCAGCGCCAACGGCCGGGCCGGCTCAGGGGTCTGCAGCAGGTGGTCAATCACCGCCACCAACCTGTCATTGAAATGGCCTTCGGGATGGCCAATGTCGCGATAGGCCTGCTGCAGCAAGGGATAGAAACGGGTGTAGGCCACCGCGACGGCGCCTGCATCGGCACGGGTAAAAGCATCCACGAACGGGGCATAACGCGCGGCGTTGGCGGCCGCAAGCTGCTCGCCGCCGGCACTGCCCTGCTCCACCAGCAGTGTTCCGGGCAGCGGCCGCAGCGCCATCGCCGAACCGGGCAGACTGGGCTGGGTCAGGTTGTCCATATGCACGACCACGCGCTGGATCAGGTGTTCGCGCAGCAGTACGGCCAAGGCATCAGCAGGGAACAACCCGTTCAGCGCCTGCCAACTGGAAGCATCGCTGTCGGCCAATGCCGGCAAGGCCGGGTCGGCAGCCACGTCGAGCGGGTACTTTGGCTCGCCCGCTTGTTCGGCAGCTGCGGGCGGCTGGATGGCCGGTGTGGTCGCGTTCTCTACCAGCGGAGCAACAGCCGGCGTTGCCTGCCGCAGCTGCGCCACATCATCACGGAACATCCACCATCCCGCGCCGCCTACCGCGACGACGCCAACCACTGCCCAGGGCCACACTGCTTTGCGCTTCTGCATCACTTGCACCTTTATTGCGTGTGATGGTGTGACCCTGTTTATCCCGCTGGGTTCCCCAGCGGTTCAAGCCTCGTGCATCAACGCTGCTTCTGCAGCGACATCAGGCCGATGACGACCGCCAGCACCGCATAGGCAGCCGTCACCTGCAAGGTGATGGCCTGGCGCAGGCCTTCCAGCTGCCACGGCAGGTAGATGCCGCCGCGCGGATCGGTGGAATGGATCACGCCGAATGCGCTCAATGCCGCGGCCACAAACAACAGGCTCACTGCTACGCCGGGACGGCGCTCGATCAAGGCCACCAGGGCAGCCGCCCAGATCATCGCGGAGATGATGAAGCCATTGCCCAGCAACTGCAGCGTCGCCACATCCGACAGGCCATGGCCGTCGACCGCCGCATACAGTGCTGCGGCCGCATCCGGTGCCACCCAGGTACCGAACTTGATGTTGATCAGGTAGGCAATCGCCGGCAGGAAGGCCAGCGCGACCGCGATCGCATGCTCGCGCTTGGTCTGCTGGAAGGCCTGCACGGTGATGTCCAGGCCGACGAAGACGATGATCGGTGCCAGCACCGCCACCGGCAGCCACTGCACCAGCCCGGCAACCACGCCGAGCATGCCGCCGATGCCGATGAACAGGCCGGTCAGCAGCGTGTAACCGGTGCGCGCGCCAAGACGCTTGTAGGCCGGCTGACCGATGTATGGCGTGGTCTGCGCGACACCGCCGCAGACGCCGGCGATCAGCGTGGCGACGGCCTCGACCAGCAGGATGTCGCGGGTGCGGTAGTCGTCACCGGCAGCGCGTGCGCTCTCGGCCACGTTGATGCCGCCCACCACCATCAGCAGGCCGAACGGCAGCAGCAACGACAGATACGGCACGGTCAGCGGCAGGCCCTCGACAAAGCCCAGCGAGGGTAGCGGCAAGGCTGCTGCGAAGGAGATTGCCGGCGGCCACTGGAAGCCGGTCAGCACACCTGCTGCACCCAGCCCGTAGTACAAGGCCACACCAACCAGCAGCGCAAACAGCACGCCCGGCAAGCGCAACGGCACCACAGCGCGTGCCACCAGCACGTATAGCAGCACGCCCAGCGTGACCAAGCCGACCAGCGGCTGGCGCATGCTCTCGATCAGCGGCAGGAAGCCGAGCAGAGTCAGCGCCGCGCCGCCGATGGAGCCAAGCAGCGCCGCACGTGGCACATGGCGGGTGACCGCATCGCCGACGAAGGACAGCACCAGCTTGAGCAGGCCCATCACCACCAGCGAGGCCATGCCCAGCTTCCAGGTCGCCATCGCCGCGGCCTGCGGGTCCATGCCCAGTTGCTTGAAGCCGACGAAGGCCGGGCCCAGCACCAGCAGCGCCATGCCGATGCTGGTTGGCGCATCCAGCCCCAGCGGCATCGCGGTGACGTCATCGCGGCCAGTGCGGGCAGCCAGGCGCCGTGCCATCACCGTGTACATCAGGTTGCCGATCAGCACACCGAAGGCGGTACCCGGGAACATGCGGCCGAACACCACATCGGCCGGGAACTGGAAGATGCCGATCAATGCCATCGCGATGAAGCCGAGGATCGACAGGTTGTCGACCACCAGGCCGAAGAAGCCGTTGAGATCACCCGGCACGAACCAGCGTGGGCGGGATGTTGAAGCGGAAGAATTCATGGGAGATATCGTCAGGAAAGCGGAGCGATGGTAACGCTGGAAAAATGCGTGCGGTTGGAACAGATCATTCGTTCGTGGGCAGTTTCACCCAACCAAGTACCGGACCACGGCTGGGGTTGCGGTAGCGTAGCTGCAGCCAGCCGTCGGCTTCATCCAGCAGCTCGACGCGGTCGCCCTTGAGCAGGTAACGCTTGGTGGCGGTATCGCCGGCCTTGCTGTACAGCAGCAGCTTGTCCGGCACCACCGACGCGCTGCGGCCGGGCATCGGCGCGTCTTTCAACGGCGGATCGAAGGCATTCCAGATGGCGGTTTCGAGCCGCTTGCCTGCGGCATCCCAGGTGCTCCACACCGTGAGGATCTCCGCATCTTCCACTTCAGCCACTGCCAACACCTGCGCGAGCGCTTCGGTGTCGAGGAAGGCGTTGCGCATCGATCGGTACAGGTAGACCCTGTCACCCTCAAAGCGGTAGATATCGCTGTACCACATCGGCCCGCTGCGACAGCTGCTGCTGAGTGTGCGTGTGGCCGAGTCCGGGGTCAGCGACCAAAAGCCTTCGCAGCTGATCTCCGGGCCCTCAGGTGCTGCCAATGCGCGGAACTGGCCACTGGCCGGCTCGTACAGGTAAACCGTGACCGATTCGTTGACCTGGCCCAGCGTGGCACTGGAATCCAGGTCCTGATAACCGTCGAAGTTGTAGTCGGCGTGGCCCAGGCGCGTGCCGCCGCCTTCCTCGTTCGTGGACGCAGGCAGCACCTGCCGCGCTGGTGAGTGGTTGCTGCCCACCTCCACGCTGCCATCGCCGAGCAAGCGCGCATGCGCGCTCACACCGCCTGCGACCTCGAAGCGGATCTCGCTGTCATCTGCTGCGAGCGCGGGCGCTGCCAGCAGCGAAACCCCCGCCACCAGCAGGCCACGGGCGGCAAAGCGGCGGAGGGACGTGGATATCAAGGGGGGCATCGAGAAGCTCATCTGCAGTTGGCGGCTGCCCGCAGGCTAGCCGATCCCGTGCTGGTCAGAACGAAACTTCGACCGGCTGCCGCGACCACAGCACCGACTGGTGCTTGGTGGCCTGCTTCCACGCCAGGCGGATGGCTTCGATGTCGTTGCGACGCTGCGGGCTGTCCTCGTGCAGGATCACCAGCACCTTGGTGCGCAGCCGGTTCGGCTCGGGTGCACCACGGAACAACCACTGCCCGTACGCATCGAACACGGTCAGGCCATCAGGGAATCGCGGGGTGACTTCCTTGTCGAGGAAGGCACGCCATTGCGTCTCGCTGATCACGTCGGTCTGCTCACGGGCCGACGGCCCGGTTTCCTCGCCCACGCCGAAATACAGCTCGCTGCGTACCCAGCCACCGGCTTCGGCCGGCCGCGCGGCATCGCCGTGCAGCTGGGCGCTCGGCGCTGGTTCGGCAGCAGGCGGGGCAGCATGCGCATTGGCGGCAATGGCAAACAGCAGGGGCAACAGGACAGCGTGCAACTTCATGGAGAACCTCCGGGCAAGAACAACACGGTGGCATCCAAGGCACCGCAAGGGATATCGCGTTTGGTTATCAGCCAATTGCCAGCAGGACTTGCATCCCGGGCGCTGTTAACGCGAAGATAATATATCGCTTCATCCGGATGGATGTAAGCCTTGACGCCATCTGCAATTCCTCTCCCCGCCCTTCCCCATCGTATTTCCGGAGTTCCCATGTCCCGCCCCACCTCGGCCCCGCTCGGCCTGGCCATCGCGCTGGCGCTGTCTTCCCCTGCTTTTGCCCAGGACGCCCAGCAGGCGACCAATCTGGATACGGTGATCGTCACCGGCACCCGCGCCGTGGATCGCACCGTGCTGGAGTCCACCTCGCCGGTGGACGTGCTCAGCGCCGAGGACATCCGCAAGGCCGGCGTGGTCAACGGCGAGCTGGGCAGCGCGCTGCAGGCGCTGCTGCCTTCGTTCAACTTCCCGCGCCAGTCCAACTCCGGCGGTGCCGATCACATCCGCGCCGCGCAGCTGCGCGGCCTCTCGCCCGACCATGTGCTGGTGCTGATCAACGGCAAGCGCCGCCACAACAGCGCGCTGGTCAATACCGACAGCAAGATCGGCAAGGGCACCACACCGGTTGATTTCAACGCTATCCCGGTCAGCGCGATCAAGCGCATCGAGGTGCTACGTGACGGCGCTGGCGCGCTGTATGGCTCCGATGCGGTAGCCGGCGTGATCAACGTGATCCTCGACGATGCCCCGGAAGGCGGCGCCATCGAAGCCAGCTTCGGCGCGCACCACACCGACCTCAAGCCGATCGACCGCACTCTGACCGACGGCCAGACCAGCTACTTCAGTGCCAAGGTCGGCACCGCGCTGACGGACGACGGCGGCTTCCTGCGCGTGGGTCTGGAACTGAAGAACCGCGAAGCCACCAACCGGGCCGGTTTCGACCAGATCCCGCCGTGGGAAGCGCAGACCCCGGACAATCTGGCCCTGGCCGGCAAGCGCAATTACTCGCTGGGCGACGGCGCCAGCAAGGACCTCAACGCCTGGTTCAATGCCGAAATCCCGTTCGGCAGCGCCTCCAACGCCTATGCCTTCGGCACCTACAACCAGCGCGATACCGAAGGCGCCAACTACTTCCGTTACCCGGATGGCGAAGCCAACTGGAAAGAGCTGTACCCGAACGGTTACCGCCCGATCTCCGAAGGCGAAAACCTGGACGTGCAGCTTGTGGCCGGTGCGCGTGGCGAACTGGGCGACTGGAATTACGACGCCAGCCTCGACCACGGCCGCAACGAGTTCACCTATCGCCTGCGCAACTCGCTCAACGCTTCGCTTGGCCCGACCAGCCCAACCCGCTTCAAGACCGCGGACTTCAGCTTCGCCCAGACCGTGGCCAACCTGGATTTCGGCCGCATCTTCGTGCGTACCAATGACACCCACAGCCTCGGTTTCGGCATCGAAGGCCGTCACGAGCGTTATGAAACCGGCGCCGGTGACCCGGCCAGCTATGCAGCCGGTCCTTACACCGACCGCCCGACTGGCTCGCAGGCCGGTGGTGGCCTGACCCCGCAGGATGAAGCCGATCTGTCACGCGACGTGATCAGTGCCTACACCAGCCTGTCGTCCACCTTCGGCGAGAAATTCTCCACCGATATCGCCGCCCGCTATGAGCATTACGAAGATTTCGGCGGCGAGCTGACCGGCAAGATCGGCGCGCGCTATGCCTTCGCACCAGCCTTCGCGCTGCGTGGCTCGATCTCCAACAACTTCCACGCACCGTCGCTGAGCCAGATCGGCTACGAATCCACCTCGACCGGTTACACCGCCGGCGGCCAACTGGTGCAGGGACGCCTCCTGTCGGTCAACAATCCAATCGCACGTGCCTTGGGCGCTACTGGCCTGAAGCCGGAGAAGTCGATCAACTACAGCCTGGGCTTCACCAGCCAGATCGGCAGCCACTTCGACCTGTCGCTGGACCTGTTCCAGATCGACATCGATGACCGCATCGCCTTGTCGGAAAGCATCACCGGCGATGCACTGACCGATTTCGTGCAGCAGCAATTCGGCATCGGCGGGCTGGAAAGCGCGCATTACTTCGTCAATGCCGCCGATACGCGCACCCGCGGCGCTGAATTCGTCGGCAACTGGCGGCAGTCGCTGGGTGACGGCGAGCTGCTGTTGACCGGCACCTGGAGCTACGCCAAGACCGAGCTGAAGAACGTCGTCGCCACGCCCTCGCAATTGCTGGCGCTGAATCCGGACTACGTGCTGTTCGGCGTGGAAGAGAGCAATACATTGACCGACGCTGCACCGCGTACCCGCGCGCAGTTCGCCGCCAGCTGGGCCAATGACAGCTGGTCGCTGAGCAGCCGCGTGAGCCGTCATGGCAGCGCCAAGCGTGTGTTCGATTTTGGTGGTGGCTATATCCCGACCCAGACCTACCAGGCCGAATGGCAGCTGGATGCGGAAGTGGAATACCGCATCACGCCGCAGTGGAGCGTGGCTGTTGGCGGCCAGAATCTGACCGACAACTATCCGGACAAGTCGAACGAAGACATCTACTACTTTGGCAACCTGCCGTATGACGTGTTGTCGCCGATTGGCAGCAACGGCGCGTACTGGTATGGGCGGGTGCGGTTTACGTTCTGATTGGGGTGCTTTTCGGGGAGGATTGCTTGCTTGAAGCCTCCCCTCACCCCAACCCCTCTCCCGCAGGCGGGAGAGGGGCTAGTGCACTGCGAGCGCAAGCATTCTGAGCCCCTCTCCCGTTCACGGGAGAGGGGTTGGGGTGAGGGGAAGCTTCTGGCTAAAGAACCAAAAATCCCCGAATTCATCCAGCTTTAACAGCGCTAGGCGCTCCTTACGCCTGCCGGCACATTCCAGCCCGGTTCATCCCTTGCGGAGGCGTATATGTTCGAGTCGTTGATTCGCCAAGCGGCCAACCGCTTTCACCTCGGCGACAACGCGGGGCGCCTCGTGCGCCAGCTTGTCGATGCCATTTTCGATCCTGCCAACGGCGGCTTCGCCGGACTGCAGAAACGCTTTACTGACGCAGGCCTCGACGGCCTGTTCTCGTCGTGGATAGGCACCACACCAGGCGACAACGTGCTGCAGCCCGATCAGTTCAGCGCCGGCTTCGGCCAGAACCTGTCCAGCGGTATTGCCAGCAAGCTCGGCATTCCAGCAGCGGCTGTAAACATGGCTGGTGCGTGGTTGCTGCCGAAGATCGTTGGCCAGCTCACCCCTGGCGGCAAGATCCCCACCTCGCGCCCGGCCGACTACGAGCGCTGGTTCGGTACCAGCACACCTACCGCCGGCTATAGCGGCGGTGGCACCGTTGCCAGCAAACCGTCAGGCGGCTTCTGGAAATGGCTGATTCCACTGATCCTGCTGCTTGCCGCGTTCCTGCTGTTCCGCAGCTGCAAGAAGGAAGAAGTCGTTGCACCGGCACCGATGCAACCTGCAGCCACCACCCAACCTGCAGCACCGGTAGCGCAAACCAATCCGCGCTTCGGGTTTGAGAATGTAGACGGCAAGGTCACGGTCAGCGGTCAGGTCGCCAGTGAGGCCGACAAGACCCGTCTATGGGATGCGCTGAAAGCCAACTTCGGTGAAGGCAATCTGTCGGGCAACATCACCGTTGATCCGGCAACGCTACCGGCCGTATGGATGGACAAGCTGATCGCCGCACTGCCGGATCTCAAAGCCAAGGGCCTGAAGTTCGGCTTCGATGGCGACAAACTCAACATCGATACCAGCGGCATGTCCGAAGCGGATCGTTTCGCGGTGAGCGACAAGCTGCGCAGCCTGTTCGGCGGCTTCGAGATCAGCGGCTTGTGGGACCGTGCGGCAGCGGCATTGTCAGGACTCAAGGCCGGCTTCAGCGGTGATGATCTGGTCAAAGCACTGAACCTGATGAACATCTACTTCGACACAGGTTCGGCCACCATCACCCGCGACAGTCTGGAGACGCTGACCAGCGCGGCGAATGCGATCAAGCAGGCACCTGCAGGCACCAAGATCGAGGTGGGTGGGCATACCGACAATACCGGCGATGCCGCTGCCAACGTGACCTTGAGCCAGCAGCGTGCTGATGCGGTAGTCGCCAAGCTGGCTGAGCTGGGTGTTGCTGCCGACACACTCAGTGCCAAGGGCTATGGCCAGGAAAAACCGCGGGCCAGCAATGACACTGAAGAAGGTCGTGCGCAGAACCGTCGGATTGAGTTTGCGGTTACCAAGTAATGTTCTGCATTGGGTGAAGAGCAGAAGCTTGCCCTCACCCCAACCCCTCTCCCGCTTGCGGGAGAGGGGCTAGTGCACTACGAGTGCAAGCAATCCGAGCCCCTCTCCCGCCTGCGGGAGAGGGGCTAGTGCACTACGAGCACAAGCAATCCGAGCCCCTCTCCCGCCTGCGGGAGAGGGGTTGGGGTGAGGGCGCTCTGAAAGCACGTAAACCCAACCGCCCCTCAAATGACCTTCCTGTAACAACCGCTGCGGCATAGTGTCGAAATGCTTGATGACCCACAGCGACCGCCCCCTCCGGCGCTGGCAGATGACGACGCACTGTTTCTCGACGTAGATGGCACCCTGCTCGCCTTTGCCGACCATCCGGACAAGGTAGCACCCGACCCGTCCCTGCTCGCGCTGCTGGCCAGCGTGCAGCAGCGTCTGGGGGGCGCGCTGGCGCTGCTCAGTGGTCGTCCTGTCAGTCAACTGCAAACAATGTTTGCACCGCTGCGCCTGCCAATGGCCGGGCTGCACGGGGCGCAACTGCTCATCTCTGCCGATGCAGAACCAGAGCAAACAGACACGGCGGCGTGGCTGCATGCGCTTCACCAGCGGGCGATGCAGCTGGCACATGCACACCCCGGCGTATTGATCGAAAACAAAGGCCAGGCATTGGCCCTGCATTGGCGCAAAGCGCCAGAGGCAGGCGCTGCGATCATCGCATTCGCCAACACACAGCTGCCGCATCTGCCCGGCGTTCGCCTGCAACCAGGCAACCACGTGATCGAGTTCGTCGGCAGCGGCCACGACAAAGGCCGCGCTCTGCAGCAGCTGATGCAGCACCCGCCCTTCCAAGGCCGGCGCCCGATCTTCATCGGTGACGACCTCACCGACGAACACGGCTTCCAGGCCGCTCAGCAACTCAAAGGCATTGGCATACTTGTCGGCCAACGAAGAGACAGCCTGGCCGCTGCAACGCTGCCAGATATCACGTCCGTACACGCTTGGCTGCGCGCAGCCATTACCTGACCCACCCGGAGGAAACAGCGGCGCCAGTGGCGTTCGCGCAACAAGGAGAATGCAATGCAAGACGCCACCCTCGATCTTGGCGTAGTTGGCAATGGCAGTTTCGGTGCACTGATAGACAAGCAGGCGCGCGTGGTCTGGAGCTGCCTGCCCAGCTTCGATGGCGACCCCGCGTTCTGCGCCCTGCTCAATCCCAACCAGCACCCCGGCGGTGACTTCGGCATCGAGCTGGAGGACTTTCTCGACAGCGAGCAGTCTTATCTCACAAACACCGCGATCCTGCGCACCGTGCTGCGCGACAGCCATGGCGGCGCGGTGGAGATCATCGATTTCGCCCCACGCTGGCGCCAGAACGATCGCTTCTATCGGCCGGTCAGCCTGATCCGCCAGGTCACCCCGCTTTCCGGCAATCCGCGCATCACCGTGCGCGCACGACCGCTGGCCGACTGGGGTGCGCGGCAACCGGAAACCACCTGGGGCAGCAACCATATCCGTTGGTTGCTACCGGATCTGGTGCTGCGGCTGACTACCGATGTACCGGTGCGCTTCGTCCGCGATGCCCTGCCCTTCGTGCTCAATCATCGCGTGCATCTGGTGCTCGGCGTGGACGAATCACTCAACCGCTCGCTGAGCGGCTACGTGCAGGAAGCCATGCAGCGCACCCGCGACTACTGGCGCGAATGGGTGCGTTACCTGTCGGTGCCGCTGGAATGGCAGGACGCGGTGATCCGCAGCGCCATCACCTTGAAGCTGTGCCAATACGAGGACAGTGGCGCCATCATCGCGGCAATGACCACCTCCATCCCGGAGGCACCGGGCAGCAGCCGCAACTGGGACTACCGCTATTGCTGGCTGCGCGATGCCGCCTTTGTGGTGCGCGCGCTCAACCGGCTTGGCGCGACCCGTACCATGGAGCAGTTCCTGGGCTACATCTTCAACCTGGCCAGCACCGACGGCAGCCTGCAGCCGCTGTACGGCATCGGCTTCGAGGCCAAGCTCGACGAGGAGGAAGTTGCCTCGCTGTCCGGCTATTGCGGCATGGGCCCGGTACGCCGCGGCAACCTGGCCTGGGTGCAGCGCCAGCACGATGTCTATGGCAGCGTGGTGCTGGCTTCGACTCAGTTGTTCTTCGATCAACGCCTGCAGGACCCGGGCGATACGCACACCTTCGCGCGCTTGGAGCCTCTGGGCGAGCAGGCCTTCGCCCTGCATGACGTGCCGGATGCGGGACTGTGGGAGTTCCGTGGCCGCACCGAAGTGCATACCTATACCAGCGCGATGTGCTGGGCGGCGTGCGACCGGCTATCCAAGATCGCCACCCGCCTGAAACTCGAAGGCCGCGCCGTCTACTGGCGTGAACGGGCCAACCAGATCCACGCGCGGATCATGCACGAAAGCTGGAGCGAGCAGCTTGGTCACTTCACCGACACCTACGGTGGTCATCGGCTGGATGCATCCTTGCTGCTGTTGGCCGACATCGGCTTCATCGATGCCAAGGACGCGCGTTTCATCGCCACGGTCGAGGCCATCGGCCGCGATCTGAAGCATGGCAATGCGCTGTACCGCTACACCGCGCCGGACGATTTCGGCACACCGGAAACCAGCTTCACCATCTGCACTTTCTGGTACATCGACGCGCTGGCCGCGATCGGGCGCATGGACGAAGCGCGCCAGATGTTCGAGACCCTGCTGCAGCAGCGCAATCACCTGGGCCTGCTATCCGAAGACCTCGGCTTCGATGGCAAAGCCTGGGGCAATTTCCCGCAGACCTACTCGCATGTGGGGTTGGTGATCGCCGCGATGCGCTTGTCGCGCAGCTGGCAGGAGGCGTCGTGAGCAGATTGGTCGTGGTCTCCAACCGGGTGGCGTTACCGGGCGAGAACCGCGCCGGCGGACTGGCGACCGGCCTGCTGGCGGCGCTCAGCGAACGGGGTGGGCTATGGTTTGGCTGGAGTGGGCGCAGCGTCAGTGTCGATAGCGGCGCCCTGCATGAAGCGCAGGACGGCCCGATCCGCTACTTGACGATGGATCTGTCCAAAACCGATCTGGACAACTACTACAACGGCTTTTCCAACCGCGCCCTGTGGCCGCTGCTGCATTTCCGCCTGGACCTGGTGGACTACGACCGGCGCAAGCGCGAGGGCTACTGGAAGGTCAATCGATTGTTTGCCGATACCCTGGCTCCACTGCTGCGCGACGACGACACGGTGTGGATCCACGACTACCACCTGATCCCATTGGCGGCGTTGCTGCGTGAGCGCGGCATCGCCTGCCGGATTGGCTTCTTCCTGCACGTGCCGGTTCCCTCGGCCGACCTCATCCAGGCACTGCCCGACCACCGCTCGCTGTTCTCAGCGCTGTATTCCTACGACCTGCTCGGTTTCCAGACCCGCCGCGATGTGGACCGTTTTCAATCCTACGTGCGTCTGTTCGGCGGCGGCACGCTGATCGACAGTGACTGGATCAAGGCACCCGACGGTCGCCGCGTGCGTACCTCCGCATTCCCGATCGGCATCGACACCGAGCACATCGCGCGTCAGGCCCGCAGCGCGGCCAGCAACAAGCCGGTGCGCGACCTGCGGCAGAGCCTGCAGCACCGCAAGCTGGCAATCGGCGTGGACCGGCTGGATTACTCCAAGGGCCTGCCAGAACGCTTCCACGGTTTCGAGCGTTACCTGCAGCGTTATCCGCAGCAGAAAGGCGATATGACCTTCCTGCAGATCGCGCCGGTATCGCGTGGCAGCGTCAACGAGTACCGCAAACTGCGTAGTGATCTGGAGCGGCTCGCCGGGCATATCAACGGCGGCCATGCCGAGGCCGATTGGACCCCGCTGCGTTACGTCAACCAGAACTACGCGCACAGCACGCTCACCGGGTTTTATCGGCAAGCGGCAGTGGGTTTGGTAACGCCCTTGCGCGACGGCATGAATCTGGTGGCCAAGGAGTACATCGCCGCGCAGGACCCCGAGAATCCCGGCATGTTGGTTCTGTCGCTATTGGCCGGCGCCGCGGATGAATTGAAGCAGGCGCTGCTGGTCAATCCGCACGATCTGGACGGCGTGGCCGATGCGATTGCGACGGCGGCGAACATGCCGCGGGCAGAACGGATCGAGCGCTGGCGGGCGATGATGGAGCACCTGCGCACGCATGACATCCATCGCTGGCGACGGGACTATCTGTTGGCGTTGGAGGGGACATAGACGGGAGCACAGGCAAGAGCTGCCCTCACCCCAACCCCTCTCCCGTAAACGGGAGAGGGGCTCGGATTGCTCGCGCTCGTAGTGCATTAGCCCCTCTCCCGCCTGCGGGGTGAGAGGAGCAGCTTGCGAACCACCGGTTCGCTGCTCCTTGAACGACCTCGCGCCAGCGCGAGGGCCGGGGCGCGGAGCGGGGGTTGGGGTGAGGGCAAGCTTCTAGCAAGCAAACCCAAACCAAACCCACTCAATCCAAAAACCGCGCACGCTGCTCCGCCGTCGGAAGAAAGCAGCTCTCATGCCGCCCAAACCATCGGTACCGGTTCCGCGCCAACCAGCGATACGCAGGATCCCGCAGCGAAGCCGGCAGCACCCACGCAAGCCCAGCCACGCGCCAAGCCCCGCCCAATCCGGTCACCACCCGCAGAATCGCATCGGTGTCGGTATACGCCACCCCATCGGCGACCAACAGGAACGACAAGGGATCATCCGGATCCAGCCCATGCGCGGCCAACAAAGCACGCCCCTGCCCACCCTGCATCGCCGCGAACCGGTAACGGCCGGCCCGGTCAAAACGCAGCAGGAAGCGCACCCAGCGGCTGCACAGCGCGCAGACGCCATCGAACACGATCACCGCCGGCTCAGCCATGCGCCTGTTCCGGCAACAGCCAGCCTTCGTAGCGGATAAGCCGCCCGATCAGCGGCATCGACACATCCACCAGGAATTCATAGCGCCTAGCCTGCTCACGCTCGCGGCAATGCACCTGCGCGAACCAGCGGGTCGGTAACGGCAACACACCGAATGCCCAGACACGTTCCGCTCGCCACAGGATCTGGCCAGCCTCTTCGCGCAGTCCAAAGCGGAAACGCACCGCACCAAGCTGCTCGAACAGCTGTCCATCGCGCTGCCACAAGCGCGAGGCCATGCGCGCGGGGCCGAATCGGCGGTTCCAGCGTTCTCCGCTGGCATCAACCACGAACTCCACCGTCACCGGCACGCTGGAGGTTGGCGGCAGCCGCGCCAGCCAGGCGCAGGGCGCGACCAGCCAATGGCTGCCGCGCAGCACCTCGCCCTGCCCGTTCCAGCGCTGACGCGCAGGGATCGAGTGCAGCGCACGCACCTGCGGGGCCAAACGTTCAAACGCCGGACCCAGCACCTGTGCGAACAGCGGTGTGGTCAAGGCTCCATCCACACCAGGGTGGCGATGCGGCCACTACGACGGTCACGACGGTGCGAGAACCAGCGCTGCGGGTCGGCCATGGTGCACAGGTCGCCGCCGTGGACTGCCGCCGGCTGCATGCCTGCAGCCACCAGCCGCTGCCGTGCCAGCCCGGGCAGGTCTACCAGCCAGTGACCGGGCCGGGTGGCGACGAAATGGCTCTCAGCGGCACTGGAATGCGCCAGGAAGGCCTCGCGCACGTCCACGCCGACCTCGTACAGGGCAGGACCAGCGGCAGGGCCTATCCACGCTACCAGCGCCTCAGCGGGCGTGTGCATGGCGGCCAGGGTGTTTTCCAGCATGCCGCGCGCCAATCCGCCCCAACCGGCATGGGCGGCCGCCGCTTCGCTGCCATCGCGGGCGGCGAACACCACCGGCAGGCAGTCCGCGGTGAGGATGGCCAGCACCACGCCCGGTACCGAGGTCACCGAGGCATCAGCGGTCGGCTCGGCGTCCAACCCCTGCGCCTGCGGTGGTGCGTCGAAACGCAAGGCCACGCTGCTATGCACCTGGCGCAGCCAGTGCGCAGCCGATGGCAGCTTCGCCAGCTGCTGCAGTTCGTCGCGGTTGCGCTGCACCTGGGCCGGATCGTCGCCATCGGCGGCGGTCCGGTTGCCCAGGTTGAAACGGTCAAACGGAGGCTGCGAGCCGCCAGCGCCATGGCGCATCGTGGTGAAGGCCCGCACCCCCGGAGGCGCAGGCCAGTCGGCCAGCCACAGCGGACTCGCCTCCGCCATTACCAGCGGCCTCGCTCGCGGTCGGCGAAGGCCTTGGAGTCCTCGCGCAACGCCTTCATCAGCGCCAGCAGATCAGCCGGCACCGGTGCGGTGTTGCTGATGCTCTCGCCGGTGATCGGATGCTGGAATTCCAGGGTCTCGGCGTGCAGGGCCTGGCGCTTGAAGCCGCGCAGTGCGGCGACCAGCTCGTCGGTGGCGCCCTTGGGCAGCTTCAGCGAGCCGCCGTACAGCGGATCACCAACGATGGCGTGCTTCAGGTGCGCCATATGCACGCGGATCTGGTGGGTACGGCCGGTTTCCAGGCGGCATTCCAGCGCGGTATGGGCGCGGAAGCGCTCGCGCAGGCGGTAATGGGTCACAGCTTCCTTGCCGTCCTCGCGCACGCCCATTTTCAGACGGTCGCGGGCATGGCGGTCGATCGGGGCGTCAGCGGTGCCGCCGGAGACCAGCGCGCCAACCACCACGGCCAGGTACTGGCGATGCACCTCACGCGCGGACAGCTGCTCGACCAGCGCGGTCTGCGCCTGCACGGTACGGGCCACCACCATCACCCCGCTGGTGTCCTTGTCGAGGCGGTGGACCACGCCTGCGCGCGGCACCTTGGCGATTTCAGGGTCGCGGAACAGCAGCGCATTGAGCAGGGTGCCGGTTGGGTTGCCTGCGCCCGGGTGGACCACCAGGCCGGCCGGCTTGTCGATGACGAACACATGTTCGTCCTCGTACAGGACCGACAAGGGGATGTCTTCCGGCAGGGCGTGGACTTCGACTTCGAGCACCGCATTCAGGGTGGCGATTTCGCCGCCGCGGACCGGATCGCGCGGCCTGACGGGCTCACCATCGAGCAAAACTGCGCCGGATTTGATCCATTCGGTCAGGCGCGAGCGGGAGAATTCGGGGAACAATTCGGCCAGGACCGCGTCGAAGCGACGACCGGCGGCGGAATCGGGAACCTGCGCGTGGCGCGGGCTGGAAGAGGTGTTCTCGGACATGGGCAAAGACCGGCTGTAGACGAAATTATGGGGTCCTGACGACAACAGTCAGTCGCAGGACAGGCCACTAGGCTATCATCGCCCCTTCGTATTCCTGCCGCGTCCTGCCCTGAACCCATGATCCGACGCTCTTCGCTGCTGTCCGCGCCCGTCCGCCTCACCGCCCTGCTGCTGGTTTTGGTCTTCGTCGCCACTGGTTGCCATCGCGGCGCCAAGAAGGACGCCGACGAAGGCGCGCCGGTCGAACAACTGTTCGAAAAGAGCCACAAGCTGATGGAGGGCGGCAATTGGTCCGGCGCCGAAACCAGCTTCAAGCGCCTGATTGCGCAGTATCCGTACGGCCCGTACACCGAGCAGGCGATGATCGAAAGCGCCTACGCCCAGTACAAGGCCGGCAAGAACGATGACGCGGTGTCGAGCATCGACCGCTTCATCCGCACCTACCCGACCCACCGCAACATCGCGTACCTGTACTACCTGCGCGGTCTTGCCAACGGCAACCGCGATACGGTTTTCCTGCGCCGCGTATGGTCCTTGGACCCGAGCCGCCGCGATCTGTCGACCCCGCGCCAGGCCTACGCCGATTTCAACATCGTCACCGAGCGCTACCCGAACAGCCGCTACGCCGCCGATGCCCGCCAGCGCATGATCGAACTGCGCGACGTGTTCGCCCAGCATGAGCTGGACGATGCGCTGTACTACGCCCGTCGCGGCGCCTGGGTATCAGTGGTTGGCCGCGCCAACTACCTGCTGGAGACCTACCCGCAGAGCGCATTCCAGTACGACGCAGTGGCGCTGCTGGGCGAGGCCTACACCAACCTGGGCAACAAGACTCTGGCCGACGATGCCCGCCGCGTGCTTGAGCTCAACCAGCCGGAGCATCCGTGGTTGGCCGGCAACTGGCCGAAGTACCCATGGATGATCCGCAAGCTGAACCCGTTCGCGGGCGAGCGTTCGGTGGCCACCGGGCAGAGCAGCGCCAAGATGAACCGCGGCAAGTAAGCTGCTGCGGTACTGGTGGTGATGGAAAGGGGCCTTGCGGCCCCTTTCTTGTTTTTGGGGTCTAAGGGCTTGGTTTTCCTGGCTTTGGCTTCGGATGGGCTTGCTTGCTAGAAGCTGCCCTCACCCCAACCCCTCTCCCGTAAACGGGAGAGGGGTTCGCATTGCTTGCGCTCGTAATGCACTAGCTCCTCTCCCGTTTACGGGAGAGGGGTTGGGGTGAGGACAGCATTAAAGCTCCCGCAACAAAAAAAGCTGCCCACCACCGTCGTCTCCCCTCATTACAAAAACAAAAATGCCACCGACAACTCGATGGCAGGGAGAGATGGACCGGTGTTTTCTTGTGCCCCCATCTTGGGCTCGCAATATGTAGAGAATTTGTCGAAAACTCGTTGGTTTGAGCAGTCCAGCTGACGAACCGTTATCGGGCCAGCCCGCTCCAGCCGGATGCCGCCTTCGCCGATCAACCTCCATACAAGCAGAAGGAGCCTTACGGCCCCTTCTGCGCACATCCTATCGGCAAGATACTCAGCCGCGATAACCATTGGTGATGGGATAGCGACGCTCGCGGCCAAATGCGCGGCGCGACACCTTGGGCCCCGGCGCGGCCTGGTGGCGCTTCCACTCGCTGATCCGCACCAACCTGAGCACCCGGTCGACCACTTCCGGCGCGTAACCGGCGCCGACGATATCTTCGCGCGACTGTTCCTGGTCGATGTAGCGGTACAGGATGCCGTCCAACACGTCGTAGGCAGGCAACGAATCCTGGTCGGTCTGGTTGTCACGCAACTCAGCCGAGGGCGCACGGGCAATCACCGCTGGCGGAATCACTGGCGCACCACCAACCGTATTGCGCCATTTGGACAGGCCGTAGACCTCCGTCTTGTACAGGTCCTTCAACGGCGCATAGCCACCGCACATATCGCCATAGATGGTGGCGTAACCGACTGCGTATTCGCTCTTGTTGCCGGTGGTCAGCAACAGGCCGCCGAACTTGTTCGCCAAGGCCATCAGGATCACGCCACGGCTGCGCGACTGCAGGTTCTCTTCGGTGACATCTGCCACCTGGCCTTCAAACATCGCCGACAGCGACTGCATCAAGCCCTGGAAGGCGGGTTCGATCGGTACCGTCTCCAACTTCACGCCCAGCGCGCGGCACTGCTCCACCGCCAGATCATTGGACAGGTCAGCGGTATAGCGCGAGGGCAGGCTGACTGCGGTGACGTTGTCCGCACCCAATGCATCCACCGCCAACGCCAGCACCAGTGCCGAATCGATGCCGCCGGACAGGCCCAACCAAACCTTGCTGAAACCGTTCTTGCCGCAATAGTCCTGGATGCCGCGGGTGACTGCGCGCCAGGCCAAGGCATCCATGCTCTCATCGCCATCGTCTATCCAGCGCAGCGGCATGAAGCTGCGCACGGCGACGTTGTACTCAACCACCAGCATTTCTTCTGTGAAAGCCACGGCGGCTGGATGCACGGTGCCGTCGCCATCGGCCACGACCGAAGCACCATCAAACACCACCGCGTCCTGACCACCAACAGTGTTGACGTAGGCAATGGCCACCCCGGCCTCGCGGCTGCGCTCGGCCATCAGCGCATCGCGCTGGGCGTGCTTGCCGCGTTCGTATGGCGAGGCGTTGGGGACCAGCACCAGCTCGGCGCCTGCCTTGACGGTGGCGGCCAGCGGCTCGGGAAACCACAGGTCTTCACAGATCACCAGACCCAGCTTCACGCCATTGACCTCGAACACGCAGTTACCGCCATCCGGGTCCACGTCGAAGTAGCGGCGTTCGTCGAACACGGCGTAATTGGGAAGCTCGCGCTTGCGGTAGGTGCTGGCGATGGCGCCATCACGCAGTACGCTGGCGGCGTTGTAGACCACCGCGCCGGCGCTCTGCGGCCAGCCAACCACAGCAACGATGCCCTGCACTTCCGCCGCGACCCGCGCCAACGCCTGCTCACAGCTGCGCAAGAAGCCAGGGCGCATCAGCAGGTCTTCCGGCGGATAGCCGCTTATGGCCAGCTCCGGGAACAGCACCACGTCGGCACCGTATTCGTCACGCGCCTCTTGCATCAGCTCGATGATGCGGCTGGCGTTGCCGTCCACGTCCCCGACCGGGAAGTCGAACTGGGCCAGGGCGATGCGTAGCGATTCGGACATATCAACAACCTTCTGCTTGGCCCCGCACCCTGCGGGGGCTTGGTGTTACCAACGCCGCGCGCAGGATGCTTTCACAGACCGCGGCGGTGTGGTTCAGGGCTTCATTATTCCAGAAGCGCAGCACGCGGTAGCCATTGCGGTGCAGGAAGGCGTCGCGGCGGCGGTCATTGGGGTCGGTTGCGTGTTGGCTGCCGTCCAATTCGATGACCAGTTTGTGCTGCAGACAGACGAAATCGACGACATAAGGGCCGATCGGGTGCTGTCGGCGGAACTTGAAGCCGACCAGGTGGCGGCCTCTGAGGAAGTACCAGATGCGGTGTTCGGCATCTGTCATGCGCCGGCGCAGGGCACGGGCGCTGCTGGTTTTGCTGCCTTTGCGCATGGGTGTCTCCTTGGTTGGGAGACGATTGCTTGGTGGGGCGATGGCTGGAATCGGGGGAACCAGGACTTTGAATGAAGAGATTCCCGCTTCCGTGACGATGCCGCATGGGAGCTGATAAGCAAAAGCAAAAGCTTGCCCTCACCCCTACCCCTCTCCCGCAGGCGGGAGAGGGGAAAGCAACTGCAACTACCAAAGCCAAAGCCACAGCCACAGCCACAGCCAAAGCCACAGCCAAAGCCAAAGCCAAGACCAAGACCAAGACCAAGACCAAGACCAAAGCGTAAGTCCAGAACCTAAATCCAGAGCCGGAACCTTGCTTCGGCCCTTGCTTCGGCCCTTGCTTCGGCTTCGGCTTCGGCTGTGGCTTTGGCTTTGGCTGTGGCTGTGGCTGTCCCCTCTCCCGCCTGCGGGAGAGGGGTAGGGGTGAGGGCAAGCACTTGCTCTTGGTTTTTTTGCTTTTGCCTTGGCTCCTGCCTTCCACCACCCCCAAAAACAAGAAAGGCCACCCGAAGGTGGCCTCTCTCAAATCACTGAAGCGCAGTCTTACTTGACCAGCTTCGCGATGGCAGCGCCCAGGTCGCCCGGCGAACGGACGGTGACAACGCCAGCAGCTTCCATCGCTGCGAACTTGCCCTCAGCCGTGCCCTTGCCGCCCGATGCGATCGCACCCGCGTGGCCCATGCGCTTGCCGGCCGGAGCCGACGCGCCAGCGATGAAGCCAACAACCGGCTTCTTCACGAACTGCTTGATGTACTCGGCACCGGCTTCTTCAGCGTCGCCGCCGATTTCGCCAACCATGATGATGCCTTCGGTCTGCGGGTCTTCGTTGAACAGCTTCAGGCAGTCAACGAAATTCAGGCCGTTGATCGGGTCGCCGCCGATACCGATGCAGGTCGACTGGCCCAGGCCCACTTCCGTGGTCTGCTTGACCGCTTCATAGGTCAGGGTGCCCGAACGCGACACGATACCGATCTTGCCCGGCATGTGGATGTGGCCCGGCATGATGCCGATCTTGCACTCGCCCGGGGTGATCACGCCGGGGCAGTTCGGCCCGATCAGCACGGTGTCCGGATGCGAACGGGTCAGCACGTTCTTGACGCGCAGCATGTCCAGCACCGGAATGCCTTCGGTGATGCAGACGATGACCTGGATGCCGGCAGCAGCCGCTTCCAGGATCGCGTCAGCCGCGTACGGCGGCGGCACGTAGATGACCGAAGCGTTGGCGCCGGTGCTCTGCACGGCATCGGCCACGGTGTTGAACACCGGCAGGTCGATGTGGGTGGTGCCGCCCTTGCCCGGGGTCACGCCGCCGACAACCTGGGTGCCGTACTCGATCATCTGAGTGGCGTGGAAGGTGCCCTGCTGGCCGGTAAAGCCCTGCACGATCACCTTGGTGTTCTTGTTGATCAAAACTGACATTGGATTTCCTTCGGTGTCGGATCAGGCGGCGTTCTTGACAGCTTCAACGATCTTCTTGGCGCCATCGTTGATGTTGTCAGCCGGGATGATGGCCATGCCGCTGTCACGCAGCAGCTGCTTGCCTTCTTCCACGTTGGTGCCTTCCAGGCGCACCACGACCGGAACCTTGACGCCCACTTCCTTCACGGCAGCGATGATGCCTTCGGCAATCATGTCGCAGCGGACGATGCCGCCGAAGATGTTGACGAAGATGCCTTCGACCTTGTCCGAAGACAGGATCAGCTTGAAGGCTTCAATGACGCGCTGCTTGTTGGCACCGCCGCCCACGTCCAGGAAGTTCGCCGGCTCGCCGCCGTTGAGCTTGATGACGTCCATGGTGGCCATGGCCAGACCTGCGCCGTTGACCATGCAGCCGATGTTGCCGTCCATGGTGACGTAGTTGATGTCCAGCTCCGAAGCGATCACTTCGGTCGGGTCTTCCTGGGTCTTGTCGCGCATGGCGACCAGAGCCTTCTGACGGAACGCGGCGTTGTCGTCGCTGTCGAACTTGCCGTCCAGCGCGTACAGGTTGCCGTCGTCCAGGATGGCCAGCGGGTTGATTTCAACCAGCGCCAGGTCCTTTTCGTTGAACAGACGGTACAGATTCACCATGATGTTGGCGAACTGGCCAGCCTGCTTGGCGGTCAGGCCCAGCTTGAAGCCGAAATCACGGCCGTGGTAGCCCTGCACGCCTTCAACGAAATCGACGTTGAGCGAGTGGATCAGCTCCGGGGTTTCAGCAGCAACCTGCTCGATCTCCACGCCGCCTTCCGAAGAAGCGATGTAGGTGATGGTCTTGGTGCCACGGTCAACCAGCACCGACAGGTACAGCTCCTTGACGATCTCACCAGCAGTGGTCACCAGCACCAGGTTGACCGGCAGCTCGACGCCTGCGGTCTGGTAGGTGGCCATCTTGGTGCCGAGCATCTTGGCCGCAGCGGCCTTGACGTCGTCGGTGGTCTTGCAGAACTTGACGCCGCCAGCCTTGCCGCGGCCGCCAGCGTGGATCTGTGCCTTGACCATCCAGGGGCCCTGGCCCAGCGACTGGGCAGCTGCAACAGCCTCGTCCGGGGTCGCAGCGACCTTGCCGGCCGGGACCGGGATGCCGTATTCGGCAAGCAGTTGTTTTGACTGGTACTCGTGGAAATTCATGCGTCACCGTGGGAATAGGAACGACCGCACGCAGTCCGCAGGACCAGAAATGGCCGACTGACAGGGCGGGCGGGCCCGATATTGTCGCCGACGGCGGCCCAGCACGCAAAGAAGTCTGTACAAATCGCCAGAACCGGCACGGTTTTACCAGCCAATTCAGCAGCTTGCCGGTGATTGGCAGGCTGCTCAGAGAGTCCCCCGAGCAGCCGTCGGCGCACCTATACTGGCCCGATTACGCTTGGATAGGAGATCCGGCTTGACCCCCAGTTCGTCGATCATCGACCGCATCGAGTCCATCCCAACGCGCGAGCTGTACTTTTTTGCGTTGTATCGGGTGCTGGTTGCCGCACTGCTGAGCGCGCTGGTGTTCGGGCCACTCACTCCCATGGTGGGCGAGGCCCACCAGCCGCAGCTGGCGCAAGCGGTCTCCATCGCCTATCTGCTTGTCTCGATTGGCCTGTTGATCTGGGGCCGTAATGAGCGCTGGCTGCAGCGTATCGTGATCGGCAGCGTGGTGATCGACATCGCCGCCGCCACCTTGCTCAGCCACGCTCTACCCGGCGCCAGCGCTGGCATCTCGATGTCGCTGCTGTTCAACATCGCAGCAGCGGGCCTGCTGTTGCCGCTGTCCAGAGCGATGCTGATCGCCCTGCTGGCGTGTGCTGCCAGCGTCGCCGAGTACATCTGGCAGATGCTGGAGGGGGGACAAAACACCCGCACACTGGCCGAGCTGGCGATGTTCGTCACCAGCTACATGGCACTTACCTTCATCGCCTACCAGATCGGCAGCCGCACCCGTCGCACCCAGCAACTGGCCGATCAACGCGGTGCCGAAGTGGCCAACCTGTTCGAAGTGAACGAGTTGATCATCCGTCGCATGCGAACCGGCGTACTGGTAGTGGACACCAATGGCCGTATAACACTGGCCAACGAAGCTGCTACTGCCCTGCTCGGCGACATGGAAGGCGCGCTTGCCACCGAGCGTGTCGCCCTGGCTATTGCTTCGCCGGAACTCGCACGACGCCTGCAACGCTGGCGCAATGGCTGGCACGAAGACGAACAGCCGCTGCAACTGGCCCCGGAGCAGGCCGAAGTACTGCCACGCTTCGCCCGCCTGCTGGCCGACAGCGACATGTCCTTGATCTTCCTGGACGACACCACCGTGGTCTCGCGCCGCGCCGAATCGCTGACCCTGTCCACCCTCGGCCGCTTCTCGGCCAGCCTCGCCCATGAAATCCGCAACCCACTGGCGGCCATCAACTACGCCACCCAGTTGTTGGAGGAGTCGGCAGACATAGGCGAAGCCGACCGACGCTTGCTGCAGATCATTCATCAGCAATGCCAACGCACCAATGGCATCGTGGAGAGCGTGCTGGCGCTGGCCCGACGCGAACGGGCCAATCCCGAGAACCTCGACCTGGCAGCCTTCGTGCGCCGCTTCGTGATCGAGTACCGGCAGACCCTGTCACTGGAGAACGACAGCCTGGAAGCAGTGATCCGCGAGCCATCGATAATGGCGATGATGGACCCCCGGCACCTGCACCAGGTGCTGACCGCATTGGTCCACAACGGTCTCAAATATGGCCGCATAGCAGATGAGCCGGCACGGATCCGCATCCGCGTCGCTTCGGCTGAACGCAATGCGGTCATCGACATCATGGACCGCGGCCCTGGCATTCCTGATGCCATCGCCAGTCAGTTGTTCCGGCCGTTTTACACCACCTCCGAACATGGCACCGGCTTGGGCCTGTATATCGCCCGCGAGCTTTGCCGGGCCAATCAAGCCCAGTTGGACTATGTGTCCATTCCGGCTGGCGGTGCCTGCTTCCGGCTGACCCTGAGCATCCCCAAAACCGCGTTCGCCCGCGGCGAACGCCAATGAGCCGTTTCTTGATGCAATCGTTTGTAGACATGCAGCCACCTCAGCTATCGTTCCATTCATGAACGCAACACATAGCGCCCTGATCGTCGATGACGAACGCGACATCCGTGAGCTGCTGGTCCTAACCCTTGGCCGGATGGGCTTACGGATCAGCACCGCAGCAAACCTTGCCGAGGCCCGCGAACTGCTGGCCAGCAACCATTTCGACCTATGCCTGACCGACATGCGTCTGCCCGATGGCAACGGCATCGAACTGGTCACCGAGATCACCCGTGACCACCCGGCCACCCCGGTGGCGATGATCACCGCCTTCGGCAGCATGGATCTGGCGGTGGAGGCCCTTAAGGCCGGCGCCTTCGATTTCGTCAGCAAGCCAGTAGACATCAATGTGCTGCGCGGACTGGTCCGACACGCCATCGAACTGAACAACGAAGCCCGCCCAAGCACCCCGCCACCGCCGGAAAACGCCACCCGCCTGCTCGGCAGCTCGCCGGCCATGGATGAGCTGCGCGCCACCATCGGCAAGGTCGCCCGCAGCCAGGCACCGGTCTACATCCTGGGCGAATCCGGTGTTGGCAAGGAACTGGTGGCCCGCACCATCCACGACCAAGGCGCGCGTGCGGCCGGGCCGTTCATCCCGGTCAACTGCGGCGCGATCCCCAGTGAACTGATGGAAAGTGAGTTCTTTGGCCACCGCAAGGGCAGCTTCACCGGCGCCCACGCGGACAAGCCGGGGCTGTTCCAAGCGGCCAGTGGCGGCACCTTGTTCCTGGATGAAGTGGCCGAGCTGCCCCTGCAGATGCAGGTCAAGCTGCTGCGGGCGATCCAGGAGAAGTCGGTGCGCCCGGTAGGCGCTGCCACCGAAGTCAACGTGGACGTGCGCATCCTCTCAGCCACCCATAAAGACCTGAGCACATTGGTGCAGGACGGGCGCTTCCGCCACGACCTGTACTACCGCATCAACGTCATTGAACTGCGCGTACCACCGCTGCGCGAACGCCGCGGCGACCTGCCGCAGCTGGCCAGCACCATCTTGAACCGGCTGGCACAGCAGCAAGGCCAGAAGCCACCACAATTGGCAGCTTCGGCGCTGGAAGCACTGGACGCCTATTCCTTTCCCGGCAACGTCCGCGAACTTGAGAATATCCTCGAGCGCTCGCTGGCGCTGGCCGACAGCGACCGCATCGACGCCAGCGACCTGCGCCTACCGCAGCCGCAAACTGCGCCGCCACGCATTCCCAGCGACGACACCCCGGCACCTGTTGCTCCTCCCCAGGAAGCCGTTGTCGATATCGACCCTGCCAGCTCCGCCCTGCCCTCCTACATCGAACAGATGGAGCGCACGGTGATCCAGAAGGCGCTGGAAGAGAATCGTTGGAACAAGACCAAGACCGCCGCCCAGCTCGGCATCACCTTCCGAGCCCTGCGCTACAAGCTGAAAAAGCTGGGCATGGAATAAGGCGAACGGCGATAACCCCGGTAGAGCCGAGCTATGCTCGGCTGGGCATTCCCGGGAAAGCCTGACTGTAGAGCCGAGCCATGCTCGGCTAGGCATTACCGGGAAAGCCTCGCTGCAGAGCCGAGCCATGCTCGGCTGGGCATTACCGGGAAAGCCTAGCCAAGCATGGCTCGGCACTAAATGCGCGGAGTGCTGGGAAAGCCTCTGCCGAGCATCGCTCGGCACTACGCGGGGCTTAGTCCTTGGTGACGCGATTGATCTCGGCCAGACTGGTAGTGCCCTGCGCCGCCTTCAGCAACGCCGACTGACGCAAGTCATTGATCCCGATCTTCTGCGCGGCGGCAGCAATATCCATTGCATTACCGCCCTCCAGAACGATTGCCGCAATGTCGTCGGTCATCGGCATCACCTGGTAGATACCGGTACGGCCCTTGTAGCCTTCGGTGCACTCCTCGCAGCCAACCGCTTCAAACAACTGCACGCCCTTGGCAACCTGCTCGGCGGTATAGCCTTCAGCGAGCAGCGCATTTTCTGGCAACTGCTGCGGACGCTTGCAGCTGCTGCACAGTCGCCGCGCCAGACGCTGCGCAATAACCAGCGTCACCGAAGAGGTGATGTTGTATGGGGCGATACCCATGTTCATCAGTCGCGCGATGGTCTGCGGTGCATCGTTTGTATGCAGCGTGGACAGCACCATATGGCCTGTCTGCGCGGCCTTGATCGCGATTTCAGCGGTCTCAAGGTCACGGATTTCGCCGACCATGATGATGTCCGGATCCTGTCGCAGGAACGAACGCAGCGCCACCGCAAAAGTCATGCCGCGCTTGTTGTTCTGCTGCACCTGGTTGACGCCAGGCAGACGGATTTCCACCGGATCCTCGGCGGTAGAGATATTGCGGGTATCGTCATTGAGGATGCCCAGCGCGGTATACAGCGACACCGTTTTGCCTGAACCAGTCGGGCCGGTCACCAGCACCATTCCGTAGGGCTTGTGGATCGCCTCCAGGAACAATTTCTGCTGGTCCGGCTCGTAGCCAAGTTTGTCGATACCCAATTTGGCCGCGCTGGCGTCAAGGATACGCAACACGATCTTCTCGCCGAACAAAGTCGGCAAGGTACTGACGCGGAAGTCGATCTGCTTGGTCTTGGACAGGTTGAGCTTGATGCGACCATCTTGCGGCACGCGCTTTTCGGCGATGTCCAACTGCGACATGACCTTGAGGCGCGCGGCGATACGCTGGTTCAGCTTGACCGGCGCCTTGGCCACAGTCTTGAGCAGGCCATCAATACGGAAACGGACTCGGTAGTCGTCCTCGTAGGGCTCGAAGTGGATATCCGACGCGCCCTTGCGGATCGCATCCACCAAGGCCTTGTTGACGAACTTGACGACAGGCGTGTCGTCGCCCTTTGCATCGACGCCGGCATCACCACCGCTACCCATGTCCTCATCGCCGGCAGCGACGTCCAGGTCGCCCATGCCTTCATCGTCACCACCAAGACCCTCACCCAGCGACTCGTTGCTGGCTAACCAAAGAGCCAAGGTCCGCCGGATCTGCTCCTCATCAACCAGGATAGGCTCAACCACCAGATTGGTCTGAAACTTGATTTCATCCAGTTGCTGGGTGGGGTTACTCGTGCCCACGAACAGCTTGCCGCCACGTTTGAACAGCGGCAAGACATGATGCTTGCGCAGCAGCTCCTCACTGACCAGTTTCATCGCACTCTGGTTGGCATCAAACACCGACACGTCCAGCAACGGCATGCCGAATTCCATGGCGTTGGCTGCCGCCATGTGCGCCGCGCTCACCAGCTTCTTGTCGGCCAACCACTGCGCCAACGGCACCTTGGCATCGCCGGCCTGAGCCATGGCGGTGCGGGCCACGGCCTCTTCCAAGGCACCGTCCTGAACCAATCGGCGGGCAATGCCGGTGATTCCGACCAAGTTTGCAGTGGCAACGTTCATTGAGGCATCCCCTGAAATCAGGCTCCCAGATTACCTCAAGCCTCCATAAACCGGCAGTACGTCCGCACCAGGACGACCAACCCGGCTACTATGCCAGCGGGGAGAACTACAGGTAATCAAACGTGTGTGAACTAAGCATCATCCTGCCTGCAAAGAACGAGGCCGAGGGGCTGAAGCGGACACTGCCTGCCTTACGAGCGGTGTACCCGACCGCCGAGATCATCGTTGTCGATGACGGTTCAACCGACCAGACCGCGACAATCGCAGGGGAACACGGCGCCAGCGTGCTGAGCAGTCCGTATTCCATGGGCAATGGCGCGGCAATCAAACGCGGCGCCCGCGCCGCCAACGGGCAGATTCTGGTGTTCATGGACGCCGATGGCCAGCACAGCGCCAGCCATATCGCGCAACTGCTGGCCAAGCTGGAAGACGGCTATGACATGGTGGTCGGTGCCCGCGACAGCAGCGGCCAGGCCAACCTTCACCGTGGTTTGGCCAATGCGTTCTATAACAAACTGGCCAGCCATATGACCGGCCACAAGATCGACGACCTTACCTCGGGCTTCCGTGCGGTTCGGGCGGACAAGTTCCGCGAGTTCCTGCACCTGCTGCCGAACGGCTTCAGCTATCCAACCACCAGCACGATGGCGTTCTTCCGCAGCGCCTATCCGGTGGCTTATGTACCGATCCCGGTAGCCAAGCGGGTGGGCAACGGCAGTCATATCCGGCCGATCAAGGACGGCATTCGGTTCCTGCTGATCATTTTCAAGATTGCGACGCTTTACTCGCCGATGAAGTTGTTTGCACCGGTGGCGATGGCGTTTTTCATGACCGGGCTTGGCTATTACGGATATACGTTCGTGACAATGCACAGGCTTACCAACATGAGCACACTACTACTGAGCGCTGCCGTAATCATTTTCCTGATCGGACTGATATCGGAGCAAATCACCAACTTGATGTATCGACGTGACAGCTGACCGTTCGCGCCCGCGCATCCTATTGATCACCCGGAATCTTCCGCCAATGGTCGGTGGAATGGAGCGCCTTAACTGGCACATTGCCGACGAACTTTCACACTACGCCGAAATCAGGGTTATAGGTCCTAAAGGCTCCGCATCCATCCGCCCCAAAGCCACCGAACTGACAGAGGTGCCGTTGAAACCTCTGTGGCGCTTCCTACTATTGTCAGCGTGGGAAGCCGTATCAGTCGCGCGCACGTGGAAACCGGATTTCATACTTGCCGGAAGCGGTTTGACTGCCCCGGCTGCCTGCATCGCCGGCAGCATAGCGAAAACGCGCACCGGCACTTATCTACACGGACTTGATGCCGCGTTCAAGAACCGAATCTATCGTGCCCTTTGGCATCCCATGATCCGCCGAATTGACGTGGTCATTGCGAACAGCAAGCCCACCGCTGATCTGGCTAGCGCTATTGGAGTGATCGCATCCCGGATTCAAGTATTGAATCCGGGTGTACATGATCCCCAAGCGCCACAATCTGAACAGGAATTGGAAAACTTCAGGAAGCGTCACAGTCTTGGAAGCGGACGTATACTGCTATCAGTTGGCCGCCTTACCACGCGCAAGGGGCTAAGGGAATTCGTCCAGCAATCGCTTCCTTCTATTGTCAGGGATGCACCAGACATCACACTTGCCGTCATCGGCGACAGCCCTTCCGATTCCCTGTTCGCGAAAATTCAGACCCGCCAAAGCATCCAAGCTGCGGCTGATGCAGTAGGGGTAGGTGGGCATATTCGCTTTCTGGGAGTTATCACCGACAGCAAGGAGCTCGCTTGCGCCTTTGAATGCGCGTCACTACATGTGTTTCCCGTACGCGATATCCCCGGGGATCCCGAAGGCTTTGGTATGGTTGCAATCGAGGCCGCCGCCCACGGCCTGCCCACGGTGGCATTTGCAAATGGTGGAGTAATCGAATCAGTTACCAATGGACAATCTGGCGAGCTGGTCGCTCCCGGTGATTATCTCGCCTTCTCGACAGCAGTACGCGACTGTCTTGCCGCAAGCAAATCACTATCGTCTCGCTGTCACAGCTTCGCACAGAAATTCTACTGGCCTGTTTTTGGAAGGAAACTCTTCGCCCTCTGCCTTCCAAGAGAGTTTTCTGATGGGAATAGCGACAGAAAGCCATATAAAACAAACTCAATTGGCCCTGGGCCCCTTCCGCCCCGATAAATTTTCAATGATGAAGACCCGTATCCTCAAGATTCTTCGCCAAACGCCATTCCACCCTCAATGGCTACTAAGAGAAAATGAGGAATTGGGGCGATGGATCGTCACGCTCGCTCATGGAACCGTTCTTGACGTCGGCTGCGCAAATCGTTGGGTCGAGAGAATCCTCCCTACCGGCACTCGATACATAGGGATAGATTATCTCATCACCGGTAAAAACCTTTACAAGGCCACTCCCGACGCCTACGCGGATGCCGCTCACCTGCCATTTCCCGCGGATTCGTGCGATTGCGTCCTGCTCCTAGAAGTACTTGAGCACTTAAGTGCTCCACAATCAGCCCTCAGGGAGGCGGCACGGGTCCTACGCCCCGGCGGGAAACTCCTTCTCACGATGCCATTTCTGTATCCGATCCATGACGCCCCCCATGACTATCAGCGCCTGACATCTCACGGATTGCATCGGGACATCATTGAAGCGGGACTTGAAGCAAAAAGCATCCAAACACGGCTAAACGCCGTCGAAACAGCTGCGTTGCTAGCATGCCTGGCACTAGGCGGCAGCGCCCTGCGGGCCATTCAGCAACGAGCGCTTGGAGTGATTCTACTTCCTCTTCTCGGACTGATGATCCCTGCCATCAACCTTGGCGGTTGGTTGCTCGGAAGTATATTTCCCAACTGGACTGCCTTTACATCCGGATACCAGGTGCTCGCGACCAAGCCAACCACCATCGTTGATTCCAGCGTAATAACCACCAAGGATCTACGCTGATGCAATCCACCACTCCAGCGGTCTGGTTTCCAACCATAAGAGCCCATACAGGAGCAGACATCTTCACAGAAAACCTGGCATCTGAACTCCAGAGGATCGGCATACGCACAGAAATTACTTGGCTACCACTTCATTCGGAATATGCGCCGTGGGCAGTAAGTGTCCCTAGCGCTCCCAAGTGGGCGACGGTGGCACATGTCAACACCTGCATGCATTCTAGATTCTTGCCCTCACATATTCCCTTGGTAGCCACACTCCATCATGCTGTGCATGCACCAACGGAGCGCAGCTACAAGAGCGCCTTGCAAGCAATCTATCATCGGCACTGGATTGCCCCGAATGAATGCAAAATCCTGCGCCGAGCAGATCGTGCGATCGCGGTGAGTAACCATGTCTCCGCCACATGCAGGAACACACTGGTAGACGTTCCAATGCAGACCATTTACAACGGCGTAGACGTAGAAATATTTAAACCAAAGCAACGTGGCGAACGAACCAAGCGGCCCTTTCGTTTGCTTTACATCGGAAGCTGGATAAAGCGGAAGGGCGTGGATCTTCTCCCACATATAATGCGTCAGCTTGGCGATGGATTTGAGCTGAGCTATACGGGGGACTCATCTAAAAATCACGGAAAACAAGATTATCCGGCAAATATGCGCGACATCGGCCGACTATCCGGAGCTACACAGGTTGCCGCAGCGCTCCATAATAGCGACGCCCTCCTTTTCCCATCGCGCAGTGAAGGATTCGGCCTCGTTGCAGCCGAAGCGAGTGCCTGCGGAGTCCCGGTGATTGCAAGCCGGGCCGCGTCTCTCCCCGAGGTTATCAACGACGGGACTACCGGGATACTGTGTACTCCAGACGACATCCTTGCTTTCGCAGCAGCGGCACGATCTCTTGCCGAAAACCCGTTGCTATACGAGTCGATGTCACAGGCAGCAATCGAGAATATCAGGGCAAAATTCACCAGCAAGAAAATGCTGCATGAGTACGAGCATATATATCGTTTGCTCACAAAAAACAGGAACTCTCATGAGCGCTGACGAACTCAGAATCTACCTTATATCGTTACAAGAAGATGGAGCCCGCAGGGAGCAGATGCAGAAGAGATTCCATCCCATCTATGCAGAATTTGAACTGATTGATGGCGTGCGAATATCGGACAAAGCGCAACTTGTTGATACATATCAGCAGGGAGAATATAACAGCAAAATTACAAACTCTGAGCTCGGGTGCGCCCTGAGTCATCTGCACGCCCTCGAAAGATTTCTGTTATCGGGGGCGCGCTACGCACTCATTCTCGAAGATGATGTGATCGGCACCGCCGATGACATCAAGACAATCAGCAACGTCATCGCGGCACTACCCGACGCCAGCTTCTTGTTATGCGGCGGGCAAGATGGGTTAAGAGGAGAAGCCTATAACTATGGTGAACGCACCGACGTGAGCGACACCTATAGAATTCCAGGCATTGCGAGAAAATTCTTTACGCGCGCATGCTGCTATGTCGTTACTAGAGCTTCCGCACGGAAGCTAGTTTCCCTGCAACGGCAGCGGCTCGACTTATCCGATAAATGGGATCAATATTTCAGCGACTGGGAAAATTTCTATTTCACCAAACAGATCTCACACCCCATCGACCTGGCAGACAGTAACATTGAACGAGAACGAGCGCAGAGAGCAGCCGGAAACGAGCTGGATAGAATAAGAAGAGATGGCATCCCCAAAGTCACCAGCCGTTTTTTTTCAAAGTTACTATTGCGCATCTTCGCCCGAAAATTGAAGCTTGTCCAAATAAGATGAACGAACCATATAAAACAACAAGCAACTCAATTTCTGCAAAAAAACAGCTTTCTATTTAATTGCCCGCGATCATCCAACGACTGCAACTGAAGAATGTTTACAGATTTGAAATTCTCTTCAAGACATTGCAGCTGCTCATTCTGTTGCTCTGGAGTACCGTTACTTTCAAACAGCATGCTTGGCGCGATTTGTGCACCGTAAGCAATAACGTCACGCCATCTATCAACCCACATGCACACCGAAAGAAGAAGAACCAGATCGACTTTCGCCTGCGGCAGAAAATCCCCCAGCAACGGAAGTTGCTCTTCGTCCAGATTGAACACAAAGAAATCCAGATTAGAAACGCCTCTGAACTGCTTCACTTTATTCGCCGCATTCACCATCCGTGAGTCGTAATCAATACCAACACCCCAACTTATACCTCGCCGCTGGGCTTCAAAAAGCATTCCACCTTGATTACTACCTATATCCAAGACCGACAAGCCTTCTAGCGAAATAGGCAAAAGATCCAATCGAGCGGAGGGCAAGCGCTGCCCCTCCAAAACCACCCCATCTACCTGCAGCGTGTGATATCCCGCAGGGAAACGCTCAGCAGAATATGCACTTCCCGATGTTTTTGTATATGCCAACACATTCAGCAGGCGATCGATATTGCTAGCCTCCCCCTCCCTGATTACGCCTCTGACAAATGATCGTCGCAAATCCGGAACAGCCCGAGGCATGAGCGATTTAAAACCACTTCGAATCGCCCTCAGAACACGTTTTAACAACCTCTCTATCATTGCCTTCCCACTGATTTTTCGATCAAAAAAGAGTTGCAGGGAAACGGTTCCATTTGCGTAACCATCCTTGTAGTAGAACCGGGACCGGCCCATCCACAACACCAACCAGCCCAGCCACTCGCGCCCTATCAATGATGTCACTAGCTTGGGCTCAACCTCAACAACAACCGCATCACTATCGTCCAGACCGAGCTCGCTACGAAGGTGCGCATCGCTGATGACCTCCAAGATGGAGAGCGGACATCCCATCCATCGATACAGCAGGACGCTTCTACCATTCAGCCGCCCTGTCCAAACCATGCGCCCCGCTTCGCGATCCAGCCAAAACCCCTCTTCAGGAGCAAGTTTGAGCGGAAAGTTCAACACGACGTTGAGAGAGCCAGGTTGCGGGTGCGCCTTCAGGAGCTCCGTAATTCTGACTTCACAATTGGCAAGGTGATCACTAGCCAGACCCCTTCCAGCACAAACACGCCCACGGAAAGCAATCACACGCAGCTCCATCACCAGGCTCCAAAAATCGTGGGCCGCAGCGAGACCAACTTACGCACTTTATACGAAAGTAGAATTCGCCCGATAATGACACAGAGACAGGTCGATAGCGCGGCACCGGTTGACGCAAAAACCGGAATGGTAACAATATTGAGAAGCATATTAAGAATGACGACCCATGCTAAGACCGAAAGGCTCGCCTTTTCGTTCCCCGTCATCTCAAGAACGGTCCCAAGGGGCCCACCGAGGACAAGAATGAACTGAGAAAAAACCAACAGTCTCATCACCGTGGCGCCATCAGAAAATGCTTCGCCATAGAACAAAGACAAGAGCTGATCAGCAAAAATGATCAATACCGATACAATCGGCAATGAGACCCAGAATACAAGCCTCATCACCAATGAAATCACGCTCTGGACTTCTTCCAATTTTCCTTCGCGATAGCAGCGAGCTATCCGGGGCGCTATTACCATATTGGCTGCGACCAGGACCAAAGGAACCAAGTCTGCGGCCCGCGAAGATACCGCGTAAATACCAGCCTCTTTATCATTTGAAAGAAGCCCAAGCATTATCAGGTCGGTTCGGCTCAGCAGCAAATACAGCGCCCCCAACCACATGAACCTGATCGCGTCAGTCGTACTGACCGTTGGCGGACTCGAAAATCGAAGCGTTTCATCCACCTTCGGGACCAAGCGCAGCAGACAATCTCCAAAAACAAACGCCGCTGCGCCCGCAATCGCCGTAACAACTACGACGTGCCAAGCTTCTATCTGCTCAATCTTTAGATAAACAAGAGATACACCAGCCAGTATCAGAAGAGGTGAGACAAACAGAGAGGCGAGCTGGCTACGTACCGCCATACCCGCACCTTGAAGCAATCCTCTCCTGACTTCCGATAACGCAACGAACAATGGGATTATCGCCGCCAGGGCGAACAATCTGCGCCGACTCAAGTCGCTCGAAAAAACCGCAACCAAAACCATCAGAGCCGCAATCAGGCAACCTGCAACAACAACGCGCCTGTCCGCCCAACGTCGAAGATGAACCACCCATTCCGCACGACCAGCCGCCTCTCTCACCAGATATTGAGGCAAACCCAATGCCGCAGGGATGGACAGAACTCCTGCTATAGCGATCACATAAGAATACAGTCCAAATCCACCTGCGCCCAAGACACGCGCCAACACCATGCTTAAAACAAAAGCGATTGAAACACCACCAAGCCGAATCATCAACATCGCCAGCGCCGAGTACAAAACACCCCGTCGCATCCTGCCCGCAAATAGATATTCACGCAGGCGCAAGCCGCGCTCAGACAACTTCATATTCTTCTCACCGGCATCAGCACCCGATCCCTCAATGTGCACTTGACGCAAACAGAGTAGCAGGCAACTGACACATACGAGTCATTTTTTCAATGAAACAGCTAAAAACTCCACAAACGAAAACCTGCCATCCCCCATAGCCTATCACTGGAACGCCCACGGCAGAGAGCGGCCACAAAGAACGGCAACGCAAGGCGAGCGTGCTGGAGCTCCACATACATAGAGCTTCAGCCGACGCCATCCAGCATAAACTACGAAGACATCCGGACTTCACCGCCTGCGTGTTACGCCTGCAAAAAAACGGATAAATCTGAACATCTACAAAGGCAATGGATACAGCCATTCGTTTGGCTGAAGCCCACCACCTGCTACCGGAAGCCGCACTGCCCACTTCCAGTATTGCAATCAACATTCTTCTTTACGTCCACACTCCCTTTCAATTGGGAGGTAAACATGACGGTCCTTGGACTCGCAAAATCCCCGCTGCTCAATCCAATGTTCGTACTCGGATCGCACGCTTTGGGAGCATATGCGGGAGGCACCGTGTAATCAGCCATATTAACAACCGCAATACCCATATAAGCCTTTGCCTCAGAAAGACAAGCGCCATTTGCGGATCGCTGAGTGTAGTTGCGGTATTGAGGCAGCGCAATTGCGGCCAAAATCGCGACAATTGCAACCACGATCATCAACTCGATCAACGTAAAGCCGCGCTGATTGTTCTTCATAAAAACCAACCCCCAAGTGGTCGAAGTTGCGAAAAGAAACCTTGACTGATGCCCACAAACGCAATGCTGCGAAAGTAACCACAGTCAGATCAAACACCCCATCAATACTCAAAAATATGGAGCACAGCACAATGGAGCAATGAACACATAAGCAAGCATATTTGGAGTAACAATCACCATATCAACCGGCACCTGGCTCAGCCCTGGATTCACGCACCTTCTCCAGCTGAATCGCCCAGTCCCCTCTTCCCGCCTCTTTCAGTTGCAATATAACTCTCCGCACCGAAGGATCTTCCGGCGGATAAGCATTCACCGCACTCTTGAAATATGAAAATGCTCGATCCGGCTGACGGGTTTCATTATGAATATAAGCACCTATTCGAAGATAATCCCGAGGAGCCAATTCAGACTTGCTCGATATTATGTCAAAAAGCTCCATGACCCTTGCCTCATCCAGAGGAATTCCTCGATCAATATTATCAAGCGTAACCAATGCAATATTCTTATTCTGCGAATTCATCCGGACAACACGCAACCGATCCAGCAGTCTCTGCCAGTCCTCCGCCAAACGCGCATCTCCACGTATCGTCTTGAAAATGACCACATTGGAAAGCATGGGAGCGGAGTTGGTCATTTTTGATCCGTCCGTGCAGGCATTAATGGCCATGTCCAAGAAAGGGCTGCCCGCCCTTCCACCGCTTCGTTCAAAATATTCCCCACAAAGCATCAGCCAGGCCCGGGAAGATGCAGGAGCAGATCTGACACTTTCTTTTGCAAAGAGCATTGGATCGCCCCAAGATCTCGATCGTTCAAAGGTACCCCCAACCAAAACGAGAAGCCCCGCCAACACGAAAGCCAAAACCGACGCAGAAAAGCGAATATTGAAGCGCGAAGCAATCCACGCACCTAGATCTGCCAATGCAAGCAACACCCCAATCATCGGAAGATGATTTCGATGCTCAAAGGCCAGCTCGAGATTTATGACATTACTCGTCATGAAATGACCGGCGAAGAACAAAAGCACGCCAAATGAAAACAAAGGCCGGCGTTCGCGCCAGCACCAGGCGCATACCAATAGCAATACACTTGCCAGCAGCGCTGGAAGTGTTGTCAGCGGCCGCAGCAGGCTCCGCGACACCTCGACATCATCGTAATAGAAAGGCATAAATCCTGTATAAGGAAAGATTATCTGAACCAAATACATAAGCAGCATTCTAGGCTGACTCAACAACCTCTCGACACTTGAAAAATCCCGGCCAACATAGAAATCCCAATGCCAGTGGCGAGGAAGAACATAGAGAAGAAAAGCAATCGTCCCCAGAGTGACAAAAGCGAGGTAGCCTCGCTTCCAAATCTTCGCGATACGCCCGTTGGCTGCTTTGAACTGCAACACGGTCAGCTCAAGCAATAACGTATAGAGCGGAAGTAAAGCTGCATCTTCTTTGCTCGCCATGCCGAGCACCCAGAAGAGGGCCACGAACACTGCGTACCCGCGGCTCCTACAGCCGTCAATTTGAGCCTGCCGCATCTCCAAATAGGCCCATAACGCGAGCAGTACAAATAATGTGACCAGCGTCTGCATGCGCTGCACGACATATAGCACCGATGAAACCTGCAACGGATGCACAGCCCAAATCAACCCTAGCAGAAGCGCCCAGAAGTCTCCCCGCCCGCCCCCCCAACCCATAACCCTGAACAGGCGGCGCAGAAACGCCATTAAAACCAGAACGGTAAGCACGTGAATAAACAGATTCGTGCTCTTGAAGGTCTCCGGATTCAAGCCCCCCCTCATGTAGTCCAAGGAAAAACTAAGCATGGACAATGCTCGAGTGCCATTTCCCGGCTGAAAGCTATAGGCAGCGCTGGCAAGAGCATCCAAATCAAACCCATGCACATGCAGAGCAGCGTTCTCGACTATGTTCGGCACGTCGTCAAATATGAAGCCGCCAGCCAAGCCTGGAATGAAAGGACAGGCTGCCAGTATCGCCAGAAGTAGGCCCCATAGCAGAAACTGCCTTGCCTCAAGTGGTCTCACGCCTTTCATCAACGCCCCGGTCAACCCCAAAAAAAACACAACAATGGTCTGAATAAAAGAAAGCGCCTTTCGGCGCTTTCCATTGCAACAACAACCGGACACTGGAACCTTACGGAGCAACCTGCTCGCAAGCACCGCTGCCTGCATTGCAGTCAACGCTCTTCTTGACAGCCACGTTACCCTTGGTCGGGGTCACAAAACTAACAGTGGTGCCGCCGTTGTACTGGGCAACAGTCGGGGTTGCGCCGCTCTCACAGGCATTGCTGTCAAATGCCGGTGCAGCCGTACTATCTGCCAGATTGGCAACCGCAGCACCCATGTAGGCCTTGGCTTCAGCCAAGCAAGCGCCGTTGGCCGAACGCTGGGTGTAGTTACGGTACTGCGGCAGCGCGATGGCGGCCAGAATGGCAATGATCGCGACCACGATCATCAGTTCGATCAGGGTAAAGCCTTGCTGCTTCTTCATGAGTACATCCCCTAGAGGTGTGAATTGTGAACATGGTTACAGGCGAATGCCTGCCCCGCATGGGGTTACAAAGCAGGTTACGTGCCAACTGGACCAACACCCCCTACTCCCCGTGACAATGATGGCAGCATCCATGAATAAGGGAAGCCCCCCGCCATAAAATCCTGATCGGCACCTCATGATGCCCCTCAACGTCACTTTGTGACCATTCATTGCACGCCCTGCCAGCCAAGCCCGAACCGACAGCGGCGTGACGAAGGCCACCAAACTGTTCGTAAAGAGTGTGCCGAAAGCCAAGCGAACGGCTACCATGCGGTCTGGTGTCCGGGCTGGGGAAGCTTGGACGGGGAGAGAAAAGTGGCCGTTACCCGTAGCGCAATCAAGAACGAACCGGCTGGGCGCAGCACCAGCCAGATGCAGCCGTTTGTCTGGGAGGGGACCGACAAGCGCGGCGTCAAGATGAAAGGCGAACAGGACGCAAAAAGTCCCGCCACCCTAAAGGCGGAATTGCGCCGGCTGGGCATCAACCCCACCGTTGTCAAACCCAAGCCCAAGCCTCTGTTTGGCGCGGCGGGCAAGCCCATCAAGCCTAGGGATATCGCCTTCTTCAGCCGCCAGATGGCGACGATGATGCGCTCCGGCGTGCCGATCGTGACCGCCCTGGAGATCATCGGCAGCGGCCACAAGAATCCGCGCATGGCCAAGATGGTCGGCCAGGTGCGAACCGACCTGGAAGGCGGCTCATCCCTTTATGAAGCCATCAGCAAGCATCCGGTGCAGTTCGACGAGTTGTATCGCAACCTGGTCCGCGCAGGCGAAGGCGCAGGTGTACTGGAGACGGTGCTCGAAACCATTGCCAACTACCAGGAGAACTTGGAATCACTGAAGGGAAAGATCAAGAAGGCCCTGTTCTATCCGGCGATGACCGTTGCCGTGGCATTGCTGGTCAGCGCCATCCTTTTGATTTGGGTGGTGCCCCAGTTCGAGGAAGTCTTCAAAGGCTTTGGCGCCGACCTGCCGTTCTTCACCCAGATGATCGTGGCAGCATCAAGGTTCCTGGTGAGCTGGTGGTGGCTCATCCTGCTCATCGGTGTGGGCTCCGTAGTCGGTTTCATGTTCGCCTACAGACGCTCCCTGTCCATGCAGCACACCATGGACAAGCTGATCCTCAAGGTCCCGGTTATCGGCCAGATCCTGCATAACAGTGCCATTGCCCGCTTCGCCCGCACCACGGCGGTGACCTTCAAGGCCGGCGTACCTTTGGTGGAAGCACTGGGCATTGTTGCCGGCGCCACCGGTAGCAGCGTCTACGAAAAAGCCGTTCTGCACATGCGTGACGACGTTGCCGTCGGCTACCCGGTGAACATGGCGATGAAGCAGGTCAACATCTTTCCGCACATGGTCGTGCAGATGACCGCTATCGGTGAAGAAGCCGGCGCCCTGGACACGATGCTGTTCAAGGTGGCTGAGTACTTCGAGCAGGAAGTGAACAATGCCGTGGACGCGCTGAGCAGCCTGATCGAGCCGATGATCATGGTATTCATCGGCGTGGTCGTGGGCGGCATGGTCATCGGCATGTACCTGCCAATCTTCAAGCTGGCCTCGATTGTTGGATAATTAACGTATGGCATTTCTCGACCAGCATCCCGGCCTCGGCTACCCAGCCGCGGCCGGACTGGGACTGCTGATCGGCAGCTTCCTCAACGTGGTGATCCTGCGCTTGCCCAAGCGCATGGAGTGGCAGTGGAAGCGCGATGCGCGCGAAATCCTCGAACTGCCCGACATCTATGAGCCGCCGCCGCCAGGCATCGTGGTGGAGCCCTCACACTGCCCGCACTGCAAACACAAGCTGAGCTGGTACGAGAACATCCCGCTGTTCAGCTGGCTGATCCAGCGCGGCAAGTGCCGCCATTGCCAGGCCCCCATCTCCATCCAGTATCCGATCGTGGAGCTGGTTACCGCGTTGATGGTGCTGGCCAGCGTCTGGCAGTTCGGTTTCGGCTGGCAAGGCTTTGGCGCGATCGTACTGAGCTGCTTCCTGGTTGCGCTGTCCGGCATCGATCTGCGCACGCAGCTGCTACCCGACCAACTCACCATTCCGCTGATGTGGCTGGGCCTGATCGGAAGCATGGACAACCTGTACATGCCTACGAAGCCCGCGCTGATAGGCGCCGCGCTTGGCTACTTGTCACTGTGGACCGTCTGGTGGCTGTTCAAGCAGATTACCGGCAAGGAAGGCATGGGCCACGGCGACTTCAAGTTGCTGGCGGCATTGGGCGCCTGGTGCGGGCTCAAGGGCATCCTGCCGATCATCCTGTTGTCCTCGCTGGTCGGCGCCATCATCGGTTCGATCTGGCTGTACTCGCGCGGCCGCGACCGCGCCACGCCCATCCCGTTTGGTCCCTACCTGGCCATCGCTGGCTGGCTGGTCTTCATGTGGGGCGACCAGATGATAGGCAGCTATATGCGGCTGGCTGGACTACAGCAATAAACAAGCACAAGCGACAATGGCCCCTCAAGGGCCATTGTTGTTTTGGAGTGATCGCATGAGCAGCTTCATCGTTGGACTGACCGGCGGCATCGCCTCGGGCAAGAGCGAAGTCAGCAGGCGCTTCGAAACCTTGGGCATCACCGTGGCGGATGCGGATATCGCAGCGCGCGAGGTGGTGGCCATCGGCAGCCCCGGGCTTGCGGCAATTGCCCAACTATTTGGCAGCGAGGTCCTGCAAGCAGATGGCAGCCTGGACCGCGCCTTCCTGCGCCAGCGCGTGTTCGCCAACCCCGATGAACGCCGCGCACTTGAAGCCATCACCCATCCCGCCATCCGCGCCCGTGTGCGCGGCATTTGCGAGGAGTCGACCAGTCCTTATGCGATTGCAGCAATTCCGCTGCTCACCGAAGCTGGCGGGCGAGCGAGCTACCCTTGGCTGCAACGTATCCTGGTCGTCGACGCACCGAAGGAGATACAACTTGCGCGCCTGCTCAGCCGCGACAGCATTGATGCCGCGCTGGCGGAACGGATGATCCAGGCGCAGGCCAGCCGCGCGCAGCGCTTGGCATTGGCGGACGATGTGATCGTCAATGATGGCCATCCGGATGCGCTGCAGGCGCATATCGAGATGCTGGATGCACGTTATCGGGAGCTTGCTGGGGCGGCAGGGCGACGCAAACCATACGTGGATATCGGCTCGCGAAGCGGGTGATCCACCGGCCCACTGTTTATTTGTAGGAACGGCTTAACCGACGAAGCTGGCACTGCTCTCGCCTCTTCACCTGAAGATGCGCCTGTTCGCGGCTTACGCCGCTCCTGCAAAAATCCGAAACCGACGGTCCGGCATCGGATTTTTGGTGAGTCGAATGCTTTAATCAGCGGCATTGCGATGACAGGAGGAATTCCTGCATCCACTCCGATCAGGGCTGCTCAGGCGAAAACGTCAGCGTTGCGATCACACCGCGTTCCTTGCCCGGCCGAATATCCACCTGCCAGCCATAGAGCGCGCAAAGCCGGCTGACGATCGACAGGCCGATACCGCCGCCCTGCGAATGCCCCGCATGAGTGCCGCGATAGCCACGCTGGAATAGACTGGCGGCATCCTTCTCGCTCAAGCCCGGGCCGTTGTCGATCACCTCCACCGCATTGCTGCCTACCCGCACCAGCACCCGGCCTTCCTGCGAATATTTGACGGCATTGCCGATCAGATTGCCCAGCGCCACTGATAGCGCCGACTCGGGCGCATCGATCACCAGCTCACGTGAGCCTTCCAGCGCCAGCTCCAACGGCTTACCACCGAGCTGGGCCCGGTGCGATTCCAGCAGCTGCTCGGCAACCCGGGCAACATTGCTGCTCCCTTGCGCACGTTCATTGCGCGACAGCAGCAACAGCGAGCCAATCAGATCACTGCACTGCTGTTCGGCGCGCTGAATGCGCTGCAGACGCTGAAGCACTTTTTCATCAAGATTGGGGCGCGCCAACAGCAACTCGGTAGCCCCACGAATCACCGCCAGCGGCGTGCGCAACTCGTGGCTGACGTCAGCATTGAACTCACGATCACGCTGCACTACTTCGGTCAGACGTGCTGAGTAATCATCAAGCGCCTCGGCCAGCTGCCCTACCTCGTCATCGGGAAAGCGCGGCGCGAGCGGTTCGGGATGTGTGTTCCCCCCCCGATAGGCGCGCAGGCGGGCCGCCAGGTCGGACACAGGTCGCATCACCCGTGACGCAGACCACCAACCCAACACCCAGGAAAGCAGGCTGAATACAATGACCGAGAAGAACAGCGCGCGCTTGAGCTGCTGCTCACCTCGGATGCTCTCTGTCATGTCGTAAGCAAGGAAGAACCACGCATCGTCCGCCTTACGAACCGCCAATCTGTAGGCAAACGGCACCCCCGCATCGTCAATGCCACTGACGTTGTGGTTCCCGTTGGGGAGCGCAGCCCATTCCGGACGTTCCTCGCGCACCCGCTCGAACTTATCCTTGGGATAAAAGTATCCTCGGATCTGCAGCACAGGAAATTCAGGATTGCGGGTCGGATCAACGTAATAACGTCGTGCGTACTCGTCGATGTTGCGATTCATCACATCTTCGACGAGCTGATTCTCCACGCGCATCCGCGCCCAGTTCGTGGCAAACGCAAACAATGCTGTCAGGCAAAAGCCCAGCAGCACGAACGAGACGATGATACGGCTGCGCAAGCGGCGACGGTAACGCCCCCGCTTGCTAACCCGCTCAGGCAATGCAGATTCAGGCATCGGGTGCGGAGATACGGTAACCAATGCCGTGACGGGTCTGGATCATCGGCACTTCAAAGGGCTTGTCCACCACGGCGCGCAGGCCATGGATATGCACACGTAGCGAATCCGAATCCGGTAGTTCCTCACCCCAGACGCGGGTTTCAAGCTCTTGCCGGGTAACCACCGCCGGCGAGGCCTCCATCAAAGCCTGCAGGATCTTCAACGCGGTCGGGTTGAGCTGCAACAGCTTGCCTTGGCGGCGCACTTCCAGAGTATCCAGGTTGTATTCCAGATCACCTACTTCCAACACGCGGGTGTGCGCGCCCTTGCCGCGACGCGAAAGTGCATTGAGCCGCACTTCCACTTCCTGCAGCGCAAACGGCTTGATCAGGTAGTCATCTGCACCGGAATCGAAGCCTGCCAGCTTATTGTCCAGCGAATCGCGTGCGGTAAGCATCAACACCGGCGTCTGCTTACGCGCATCGTTGCGCAACTTGCGGCAGACCTCGATGCCATCCATGCCGGGCAGGTTGAGATCCAGCACGATCGCGTCGAACTCATGCACAACGGCCAGATGCAAGCCGGTTACACCGTCAGCGGCGAAATCCACCGTATGCCCACGGTCCTCAAGATAGTCACCAAGGTTGGCGGCGATGTCGCTGTTGTCTTCGATTACAAGAATACGCACGTGTGCGGTTACCTTCGATTTATAGGAGTAACAGGCGATAGATGCCCGTGTATGCGAGGAATTACAGCATAGTTCGCGTTAACGCCCTGCGCCCCTGCCATTCGAACATACACCTGTTGCGGCCAATCAGTTGCCCAAAGTGCTGCTCCGCCCGCCGCCCATGAAGTCCCGCTTGACTGTGTCCTGACGAATACGTTCGCGCTGAGCAGCGGTCATGCACTGCCGGGTGGTCCTGTTGGAACCCATCGGCCGCTCGCGCGTACAAACCAGACGACTGTCAGCGCGGGCTTTGGCAAGGGCCGTATTGATCAACTCCTGATCTCTGAGCGCAGGCTCCTTGCTTTCAGCCGGCAGCGCATTGACAGCTCCCTCGCCAACAACAACCGATAGCCGGTCAAGGGCGGCCAACACATTGTCACGCTCGGCTGGAGCAATTTCTGAATAGACCTCACCAGCGGACAGCTCCGAGCGCACCTTTGCCTGTTGCGCCTGGAAAGGCACGTCGGATAGCAACGGCATCCTTACTTCACCAGCCAACGCCATAAAGGGAAATAACGCCAGGGCAAACAACGTCAGCTTACGCACCATACCGCCTCCATGTGATTTTTCGCACTCTAACCCCAGCTCACGCACTCAACAATACTTTCCAAAAAACAAGGCCCCGACGGAAACCGCCAGGGCCTAAAAAATTCCCGATCACCGGACCCACTGAGGAGGGCTGGGCACAGTGGAAACAGGCTAGGGCCAGCCGGATTAAAGGCTTGTTAAAACCATGCAAAGAAATTGCATCCCCGGTCTCAACGCTTGAGGCTGGTCACGTATTCAATCATGCGCCCGGCAATATCGTCCCCTGAGACACCCTCGATCCCCTCCAGCCCCGGGGTGGAATTGACCTCCAGCACCAGTGGCCCGCGCTTTGAGCGGATAAGGTCGACGCCGGCAATGCCCAGCCCCAGCGCCTTGGCCGAACGTATGGCCACCTGCTGCTCGGCCTTGCTGCAGACCACCCGTTCGGCAACGCCGCCGGCGTGGAGATTGGAACGGAAGTCCCCGTCCTGCGCCTGCCGGCGCATGGTCGCCACCACCTGGTCCCCCACCACCAGGCAGCGCAGGTCCGCGCCTTGGGCCTCGGCAATGAATTCCTGCACCAGGAAGTTGGCGTACAAGCCGCGCAGGGCCTCGACGGTGCCCTTGGAGGCACTGAGCTTCTCGGTGAGAATCACCCCCCTGCCCTGGGTGCCTTCGCTGAGCTTCACCACATGCGGCGGCGGCCCGAGCATGGACAGCAGGTCGTCGGTATCGTCCGGGTTGTCGCCGAATACCGTCACCGGCATATCGATGCCCTTGGCAGCCAGCAACTGGTGCGCGCGCAGCTTGTCGCGGGCGCGCAGGATCGCATCGGAAGGATTCGGGGTACGTGCGCCCATCATCTCGAACTGGCGCAACACGGCCGTGCCATAGCGGGTGATGGAGGAACCGATGCGCGGGATCACTGCATCTATCCCGGTCAGCGCCTTGCCCTTGTAGTGCATGCCAAATCCGCTGGAAGTGATACGCATATAGCAGCGCAGCGGGTCGAGGATGCGCACGGTATGGCCGCGGCTGCGTGCAGCTTCGACCAGGCGGCGGGTCGAGTACAGCTTGGTATTACGGGAAAGAATGGCCAGTTTCATCGCGGCGGGAATGGTCGGTAGGCGCGCAGCATATCGCGACGTTACCGGTTCCGGATGATCTGAAACGTGGTGTTGGCGGGGCCTTCATGGGCGGGTAAACAAGACCCGCCATCGCGTCGCGCGCATTCCCCGAAAACCAGCCAGAAATGGAGCGGGCGAAGGGAATCGAACCCTCGTCAGTAGCTTGGGAAGCTACAGCTCTACCATTGAGCTACGCCCGCTTTGGCGAGGCTGAAGTCTATGCGCCACGCAGGGACAAAGCAATGTCTCCGATTGCGCGTTCCCAGCTAAAAAGCAAGCCTGGCCGGGCGGGTTTGCGTGCAGACCAATGCCGGCAACGAGGCCGTAGCCCGGGTAAGCGCTGCCCGCATCACAAGCACTTCATGCATGCCCGGGCAAAAAAAGAGGCGATGCCGCAGATGCGACACCGCCTCCCACACACAACACCTAGCTGTTTGCTACTACGTCAACTTAGAAGCTGCCGCCGAAGCTGGCGAACACCGTGGCGTCACGCGCGGACTTCTGCATCGTGGTGGTGCTCAGGCCGATATTGCTGTCCAGACCCCACAGCTTGAGGCGGGCACCCAGCACTGCGGTGGCGTAGTTGCGATCGAACTGCAGCCCCGGCACCTTGTACATGCCGACGTCAGCCATGGTCTGCAACCAGGCGCTGGCCTGCTTGCCGTCTTCGAACTCATGGTCATAGGTGACCTGTACGTACGGCTTAACATTGCCGCCATCAAAGCGGGCCTGCCAGCCAATGCGGCCAACGGTCGAATCCAGGTCCTGGTCGCCATAGCCCAACGCAGTGGCACTGGCATTGCTTTCAACGTAGCCGTCCAGCTTCACCTTCTGCCAGACCACGCCGGCCACCGGACCATGGCGGAAGCCGCCGGCCTGGCCGAACTCGTAGCCCGCATTGATCGCGGCGGTGAGGTTGCTGCCGTCCGGCGAACCCTTGTGCTCACGGGTCGCTGGGCCGAGCTGCACTTTGCGGGTGACGTCGTAACCCAGCCAGCTATAGCTCACCTGGCCATTGAGCCACGCGTGCTCGCCGTACCAGCCGGCGAACAGACCCAACGTGGCGTCGTCTTGGGTGAAGTTGCCCTTGCTGTTGCCGAAATCGGCATCCATGCGGCCATAGCCGGCGAATCCGCCCAGCACCATGCCATCACGCGCCCAATCGACGCCGAACAGACCTGCCGGGGCCATGCCGTCATAGAGATCGGCATGGTCATAGCGCTGCATGTCACCGCGCACATTGCCCCACCAGCTCAGGCCATCTGCTGGACGCGCACCCAAGTGGGCGCCAACTTGGTCGGCGCGGGCACGGCCGGTGGTCTGCGCCGAATGGCTCAGGACCTGCTGCAGCCGCGGCGCTTCCAACACCGAGATCGTGTACTGGCCGAGAATCTGATGGGCCGCGGTGGTCGGATGCACACCATCGGCGAACACATAGGTGTTGTTTGCATTCGGCGCTACCAGGCTCAGCGGTGAGCAGGTCAGCGACGAGGCCGAGGTGCAGGCCATGTTGCTTACATTGGTGAAACCATAGGTTCCCCGGTTGGCGACGATTTCCTGCAGGATGGTGAAGGTATCCACCGGAATCACCTGCAGCCCCGCCTGCTTCAGCCCGCCAAACAGGGCGTTGTTGTAAGCCTTCGCCAGCGCAGTGCCCTGCGCCATGCCGACGGCGCCACCGGCGCGGGAGGCTGGGGTCAAGCCGATATCAGGTAGGGTCGGAACCACCACGTATTGCGCACCAGCGGCCTTCAGCGTACCAACGATGCCAATCTGGTCAGTCACCGCCGCGCCAATGATGGCCTGCGCCTGGGCTGGCGCGGCTTGCACCGCAAACAAATCATTGGCACCGCCCCACACCGTGTACAGCGCATTGGCATCTGCCTTGCCGCCGTTGGCCGCCAGGTACTTGGTCATCTGGCTTTTCATTGACGGCGTTGCACCCAACGCGCCCACCGTATCCACACCCACGCGGGCGCCGCCAACAGCGTAGTTGTCGCCGGTCTGCCCGTTGCCGTTGGGGCTGGCATTGGTGCCGTACTGTTTGGCTACGTAGTCCGCCCACACCCAACCCGGGTTGGTGGTGAAACGGCCCACCACGGCAGCATTCGGATCCAGCTGCATCAACACCGGGCGGAAATACCCGGTATCAGTCAGGCTGTCACCGAAGAACACCGTCTTGGAATACGGCGACTGCGCCATGGCCGGCACTGCGGCCAAGGCCATGGCGACAGCCACGGCAGCACGCAACGGGCGAAGGGAAAGAGACATGTTGAACTCCTGGGTGAGGGAAAACGGACAGACATACGCCGCCGCACGTTGTTATGTTTTCATTACCGCGTAAGACACACACGCTGCGCCGCCGCAAACTGTCTGCCGGCTGGGCTTTTGCGGCTTGGCTGGCGAGAATGGCGGCATGAACATCCATCTGAATGGCGAACCCCGCCAGCTGCAGCCCAGCCTGACCCTGATTGACCTATTGGCCGCCGAAGGGCTGGCCGAGCGGCGCGTAGCGGTTGAGATCAACGGCGACATCATTCCGCGCAGCCAGCATGCGAGCCATCAGCTACAGGACGGCGACGTAGTGGAAATCGTGCACGCGCTGGGCGGCGGCTGAGTACCGCAACAAGGTAGTGCCGAGCCATGCTCGGCAAGGAGCTTTCCCAGCGAGCTTTGTGGAGGGATCGGTAGTGCCGAGCCATGCTCGGCAGAGGCTTCACCGGCGATGCGCGTAGGAGCGGCGTAAGCCGCGAAGCTGGCAATCCACAAAGGGCTGAAAAACCACCCCCTCCCCAGCCCTCCCCTTGCCTGCGGCAAAGGGAGGGAGCAACAGCAGCCAGCTGCCGGCTCCACCTGTAGAGCGCAGCCGTGCTGCGCTGGGGCGTTACCTGTGACGCCCTTTGCCCAGCATGGCTCGGCACCACAGTCCTGGCTCGCCCCTGCCGAGCATGGCTCGGCACTACAGGTCGGCGGGATGGGTGATAATTCGGACATGAATGCAAATGTCCCCACCGATTCGCTGGTCATCGCCGGCAAAACCTATTCCTCCCGGTTGCTGACCGGCACTGGCAAGTTCAAGGATCTGGAAGAAACCCGCCTGGCTACCGAAGCCGCTGGCGCCCAGATCGTCACCGTGGCCATCCGCCGTACCAACATCGGCCAGAACCCGGGCGAGCCCAACCTGCTCGACGTGCTGCCGCCGGACCGCTACGCGATCCTGCCCAATACCGCGGGCTGCTATACCGCCGAAGACGCGGTACGTACCTGCCGCCTGGCCCGTGAGCTGCTGGACGGCCACAACCTGACCAAGCTGGAAGTGCTGGGCGACCAGAAGACCCTGTACCCGGACGTGATGGCTACCCTCAAGGCCGCAGAACAACTGGTCAAGGACGGCTTCGACGTCATGGTCTATACCTCCGACGACCCGATCCTGGCCAAGCGCCTGGAAGAAATCGGCTGCGCCGCGGTGATGCCGCTGGCCGCGCCAATTGGTTCGGGCCTGGGCATCCAGAACAAGTACAACCTGATCGAGATCATCGAGAACGCCAAGGTGCCGATCATCGTCGATGCCGGCGTCGGCACCGCCTCGGACGCAGCCATCGCGATGGAGCTGGGCTGCGACGGTGTATTGATGAACACCGCCATTGCCGGTGCCCGCAACCCGGTGTTGATGGCCAGCGCCATGCGCAAGGCCGTGGAAGCTGGCCGCGAGGCCTTCCTCGCCGGCCGCATCCCGCGCAAGCGCTACGCCAGCGCCTCCTCTCCCGTTGATGGGCTGATCGGCTGATGACCAATCCTTTTGACAGCGCGGGCTCCAAGGCACCGCCCAAGCCCTTCACCGTGACCGAAGGCCGCCGCGAGATCCGCAGCTTCGTGCTGCGCCAGGGCCGCTTCACCCCGGCCCAGCAGCGCGCGTTCGACGAGCGCTGGCCGCGCTTCGGTATCGACTTCAATGGCGAGCCGCGCGACCTGGACGCCACCTTCGGCCGCAACGCGCCCAAGGTGATGGAGATTGGCTTCGGCAACGGCGCTGCACTGCGCTACGCCGCCCAATTCGACACCTCCAAGGACTATATCGGCATTGAGGTGCATGCACCGGGCGTAGGCCGCCTGCTCAATGCACTGGCTGATGACAATGCCGACAACGTCAAGCTCTACCACCACGACGCCGTGGAAGTGCTGGAGAAGGAAATCGCCGACGGCGCGCTGGACGAGATCCGCATCTACTTCCCGGATCCCTGGCACAAGAAGCGCCATAACAAGCGCCGCCTGGTGCAGCCGGCCTTCGCTGAGTTGCTGGTGCGCAAGCTGCGCGTTGGCGGCCGTCTGCATTGCGCCACCGACTGGGAAGACTACGCCGAGCAGATGTGGGACGTGCTTGACGCTACTCCCGGCCTGGTCAACCGCGCCGGTCCACGTGGCGCGGTACCGCGTCCGGACTGGCGCCCGCAGACCCACTTCGAGACCCGCGGGCAGAAGCTGGGCCATGGCGTCTGGGATCTGTTGTATGACAAGCCCGGCAACACGGACGCCGGCTGAGTGATGAGGACGCGATGACAGCTGCACGCTTCCATGAGATTGCCGAACACGCCGCCTGCGCAGCGTTGATGGCAGAGTGCACTGTCAAACCGTCCCAGCTCTCCTCTTTGAAGCCACTGCCCTGATGGATACCGCGCTGACGCTCACCACCGATATGAAGCTCGTGCTCGGGCTGGTGGGCTTCACGATGGCCATGTTCCTGTTCGAGCGCATCCGCGCCGACGTAGTGGCCTTGGTGGTGATGGTGGTGCTGGGCGTCACCGGCCTGATTGCCCCTGAAGAAATCTTCGGTGGTTTCTCCGGTAACGCGGTGATGAGCATCATCGCCACCACCATTCTCGGTGCCGGCCTGGACCGTACCGGCGCACTGAACCGGCTCGCCGGCTGGCTGCTGCGACGTTCGCATGGCCTGGAACAACGGCTGCTGCTGCTGACCAGCGCCACCGCCGGCTTGAACTCCTCGTTCATGCAGAACCCTTCGGTGATGGCGCTGTACCTGCCGGTCGCCTCGCGCCTGGCTTCGCGCACCGCGCTCACCCTGAAGCGCCAGCTGCTGCCGATCTCCGCCGCCATCGTGATGGGTGGCGCGCTGACCATGGTCGGCAACTCGCCGCTGATCCTGCTCAACGATTTGTTGATGTCGGCCAACAACAACCTGCCCTCCGGCACCGCCACCATCGAACCGCTGCGCATGTTCGCGCCGCTGCCAATTGGCGTCGCCTTGCTGATCGCTTCGTTGCTCTACTTCCGCTTCTACGGCAGCCGCAAACTGCAGGAAGAAGAAACCGAAAGCGAGGATGGCCAGGCGCCGGCCCGCACCGAGAGCTACTTCGCCAAATCCTATGGCATTGAAGGCGACGTCTTCGAACTGCTGGTTACCGCCGAAAGCCCGCTGGTCGGCATGACCGTTGGCGAGGCAGAGAACCTGTTCGATGCGCCGTTGCTGCTTGCCTTGAAGACCGGCGATGACACCCGTCTGTCGCCGCCGGCCGACATGCGTATCTGGGTAGGTAGCGTGATCGGTGCGATGGGGCCGCGCCAGCAGGTATCGGATTTCGCACAGAACCAGTTCCTGCGTATGTCCTCGCGACTGAAGCAACTGGGCGATCTGTTCAATCCGGCCCGCGCCGGCATCTCCGAAGCGGTGGTACCGCCGACCTCGCGCCTGATCGGCAAGACCGCCGGCGAGCTGCGCCTGCGCAAGGAACGCGGCATCAGCCTGCTGGCGATCAACCGCGACAAACAGGTGATCCGCGAGGACGTGCGCAACACCGCACTGCGTGCCGGTGACATGCTGGTCTTCCACAGCATCTGGCAGGACCTGGCCACTGCCGCTGAGAGCCGCGACTTCGTGGTGGTCACCGACTACCCCAAGGGCGAGCAGCGCCCGCACAAATTCAAGATCGCGATGGCAATCTTCGCGCTGACCATCATCATCGCGCTCACCTCGCACCTGCCGGTGGCCCTGACCCTGCTCACCGGCGTGGCCGGCATGTTGCTGACTGGCGTGCTGCGCATGGACGAGGCGTATGCGGCGATCAACTGGAAGACCATCTTCATGATGGCCGGCCTGATTCCGCTGGGCTGGGCGATGGACAGCAGTGGTGCGGCGGCCTGGATTGCCGGCCACACCATCGACAAGTTGCCCGCCGGTATTCCGGTGTGGGTGTTTGAGATCGCACTGGCGCTATTGACCACCGCGTTCTCGCTGGTGATCAGCCATGTCGGCGCGACCATCGTGATGGTGCCGATCGCGGTCAACCTGGCCTTGGCTGCGGGTGGCAATCCGACCGCATTCGCGCTGATCGTGGCCTTGTCGGCGTCCAACAACCTGATGACCGCCTCCAACCCGGTAATCTCGATGGCGATGGGCCCGGCCAAGTACACCCCGCGTGAGATGTGGCGGGTCGGCGGACCGCTGTCGCTGCTCTATACCGTGATCGTGGTGATCATGATCAACATCATGTTCTGAGAGGCTCGGGATCTTGTAGGAGCGGGGGGGGGGGCGCCCCCCCCCCCCCCCCCCCCCCCCCCCAGCCCAAAAAAAAAAACCCCCCCACCCCACCCCCGGGGGTATTTTTTCCCCCACACCACACAGCGCCGCCGGCCCACCGCTGGGGGGGGGGGGCCCCCCGCCGCTCCTACAAAAGTCGTAGGGCCTGCAAAACCCGTTTGACCAGCCTCAGCCCAGCAACACCTTGCCATCGCCGACCGATACCGGCACCGCGCGCAGCGAGTCACCTTTGCACGGACCTGCGACGCAGATACCACCTTCCAGTTCGAACGAGGCACCGTGCACGGCGCAGACCAGATGCCCTTCGCGGCTCTTGAGGAACTGGCCCGGCGCCCAATCCAAGGCACGCCCGGCGTGCGGGCACACGTTCAACCACGCCCGCACCGCATCGCCATCACGGTACAAGACCAAGGTTTCGGCATCGCCATCAATCACTGCCACCACCGAGTGAAAGCCTTGGTCAGGCACGGCGGCCAACGGGCAAAGTTCGATTCCGGAAGCGATGGCGCTGGACATTGGAACACCGATACGAGTAAGCCCGTCATTGTCGCATGGGTGGCCAAGGTCGGGACGAAGCTGACTCACGGCATTGTCGCGCCCCCTATTCAGACATCAATTAACGACAACTTCACGCAATTGGCCCAAACGCCCCTGATACTCCACAGCAGACTCAACGTCATCGAGCTTTCATGAACATCCGCTACGTCCAATTCGCCAAGCTGCGCAACCTGTTCGAGCCGCGCAAACCGCGCAACCCGTTGGTGCGCATTGCCTTGGGCTTGCTCGGCATCGCAATTCTTGCGGTGCTGGTGGTCGGCGGCGTGTTCATTGGCGCGGCCATGATCCTGGGCGGCATCGCCTGGAAGCTGTTTGCATCGCGCAAGGCCCGCGCCGTACGCAAGGCCGACCCGACCGTGGTCGACGCCGAGTACCGCGTAGTACGCAGAGCCGCCCTGCCGCAAGCACGCTAACGCTTTTCTGTAGTGCCGAGCCATGCTCGGCAGGGGCTTTCCCGACCACCTCCCCGGTAGTGCCGAGCCATGCTCGGCAACAGCCTTACCGGTGCACCAAGGTTGTGGGAGCGGCGTAAGCCGCGAAGCCGACACCACTGAAACTACCGACATAGCTGCAATCTGCTTCGCGGCTTACGCAGCTCCCACAGAAAATCGGCATTCCAGGAGCAGCGCTTCGCTCTACAGAATGCGCCTGCGTCCGCTAGACTTTTGCGTCGTTTCACCTGGACGCAACCATGACTGACCTGATTCCCGCCCTGCCCCAGCCGCGCATCCCGGTTGCCGGTGGCGGCACCTTCCCGGTGCACCGCATCTACTGCGTGGGCCGCAATTTTGCCGATCACGCCCGCGAGATGGGCGCCACAGCACCGGTCTCGGCCAGCGAACGCGGCCAGCCGATGTTCTTCATGAAGCCAGCCGATGCCATCGTGGTTGGCGACACCGCGATCCCCTATCCGCCCGCTACCTCCGACCTGCACCACGAAGTGGAACTGGTGGTGGCGCTGGGCAAGGATGCGCCGGCTGGCGTGCTCGCCATGGATCAGGCAATGGACCTGGTACTGGCCTATGGCGTCGGTCTGGACCTGACCCGCCGCGACCTGCAGGCAGCCGCCAAGGCCAAAGGCGGTCCCTGGGATATCGCCAAGGGCTTCGACCATTCCGCGCCGGTCAGCAGCCTGGTGTTGGCATCAGAGGTCGGTGATCTGGCACCGCTGGAACTGTCGCTGGAAATCAATGGCGAACTGCGCCAGAAGTCCACCCTCGATCAGATGATCTGGAACGTCGCCGACATCCTGCACGAGCTGTCCAAGCTCTACGCACTGCGTGCCGGCGACCTGATCTTCATGGGTACCCCGGCCGGTGTGGCCGCACTCCAGCCCGGCGACCGTTTCATCGCCCGCCTAGGAAAAATCGCACATCGCGAAGGTTTGATCGCCTGATGACATCCACTGGAGTAGTCTGCGCCAGCTCCCCTTCATGCATACCTAGGAAAAACACATGGGAATGATCAGCGAATTCAAGGAATTTGCGATGCGCGGCAACGTCATCGACCTCGCGGTCGGTGTCGTGATCGGTGCCGCATTCGGCAAGATCGTCACCTCGCTGGTCGAGAAGGTGATCATGCCGCCGATCGGCTGGCTGATCGGCAATGTCGATTTCTCGGCATTGGCCTGGACCTTGGCACCGGCAAAGATCGGCGCCGACGGCAAGGAAATCCCTGCCGTGGTGATCGGCTATGGCGACTTCATCAATACGCTGATCCAGTTCGTCATCGTCGCCTTTGCGATCTTCATGCTGGTCAAGGTGGTCAACCGCCTGTCGCGCAAGAAGGAAGAAGCCCCGGCCGCCGCGCCTGAGCCCAGCGAAGAAGTGCTGCTGCTGCGTGAAATCCGTGACGGCCTCAACAAGCACTGACCGCTCTACAGATCTGCCAGCAACGGCCGGGGGATTCCCCGGCCGTTGCCGTTTGCAACCTTTAGAACGTCATCGTCATCGACACCTGCGGGCTGACATGGGAGGCGCTGTTGCGCCCTCCCGGCAACGACGCCTGCACACCGAACAGCACACCGACCTGGTCGTTGATGATGTATTCCACAGCGGGTGCCGCACTGAACGCGCGGCTGCGTGAGCCATTCTGGTGCAGCGCCTTCCGCTGACCAGATGCATCAGCAACACTGCCATCAAGCACGCTGCCCGACTGCGTACTGGCAGTCAGATCCAAGGCCAACACCCAATTGCGGTTGATGCTGTATTCCAGCCCCAATGCGCCACTGACCGCCGCTCCTGCGTTGAACGTGCCGCGAAAGCTCTGCTCGGTGCCATAGACACTGCGCCCGACCACCGAAACACTGCGCGGCGACGGGCTCCAGCTAGTCTGCCAGCGCCAGCGCAGCGGCCGGCCATTCGGCATCCACAGCACTTGCTGCCCCAGCAACGACAGGCCTGTGCGATAGACACCGCTGCCCTGCCCGTTGAGCGTGTTCTCACCCAAGCGGTCATGCCGGCCAGTCGCCAGCGATTGACTCAGCATCGCAGCCAAGGTCATCTCGCTGGCCAATGCATCGCCAGCGCGCAACTGGTAGCGCAGCCGCGCTGCGCTATCGCCAATGCGGTAGCCATCACTGTGCTGCGCGCCCTGCGCGGAGCGACTGCCATTGAGCACCAACTCGCCGGTCAGGTGATCGGTGATACCACCACCGAGCAACAGGCTCAGCAACTGACTGCTGTCGTGTGCATCCAGCGCATGGCGATCGCCTTGATCGTCGTACACGCCATTGGTGCGGCTGTATATCCAATACGATTGAGCGAAAAACTCGCCCTGCGGCATGGCTGCCGGTCCCGGAGTAAGCAACGGCCCGGTGAAAAGCACATCGTCCATGGAGCGCGTCTGTGCCAGTCCGATTACTGGCAACGCCAACATCAGCAACGTCCCTGCAGTCTTGTGTCGCAATGTCATCAAGTGTTCCTGAGCTATCCACCAAACCGGTGGGGGTGCTCAGGCTCGCTTGTGATGTTGCGTCGCAATACGAGAAAAACCCTCGCTTGCCTGTCATCGTTTTGGCCGCCCATATCGCCTAGCGGATGCGTGCAAAAGCAGCCAGAAGGGGAACTACTTAGCCAGTGCCAAGACTTCCACACATCCCAACCGGCACATTCCCCTACGCCAAACCACTGTTACCCTGACTCGACAAATCACCTTGGAATTGACTATGCGTCGCCGCGCTCTTTCCCTTGCCCTCCTGTTGCTGTGCTCCTCGGCCGCTGCCAACGCTGCGCCCACCCATATTCCGCAGCAGGCACTCACCAAGGCCGCCGAACTGCGCGCGCAGGCATTGGCTGACAACACCGGTTGGCAGGTAGTGGAATCGCTGACCACCGAAGTTGGCCCGCGCATGGCCGGCAGCGAGGCCGATGCACGTGCAGTGGAATGGGCCAAGGCCAAGTTCAAGGCACTTGGCTTCGACAAGGTCTGGACCGAGCCGGTCACCTTCCCGAAGTGGGAGCGCCGCAGCGAACACGCCTCGGTACTGGGCGCGCATCCGCAGCCGCTGACCATCACCGCGCTGGGCGGCAGCCCGGCCGGCACGGTGGAAGCCGAGATCGTACGCTTTGAAGGCCTGGATGCATTGAAGGCAGCGCCGGAAGGCTCGTTGACCGGCAAGATCGCCTATGTCGACTTCACCATGACCCGCAAGCGGGATGGTGCTGACTATGGCATCGGCGGCAGCGTGCGCAGCCGTGGCCCGTCCGAAGCGATCCGCAAGGGCGCTGTCGGTTTCATCATGCGCTCGGCCGGCACCGATTCGCACCGTATGCCGCATACCGGCATCACCCGTTACGACGAAGGCCTGACCCCGGTGCCGTCGGCCGCACTCTCCGGCCCAGATGCCGACCAGCTCAATCGTCTGGTCGCGCGCGGTGCTACCCGCATCCGCATCGCATTGGACTGCGGCTGGGATGGCAGCTACACCTCGCAGAACGTGATCGGCGAGATCACCGGCCGCAGCCTGCCCAAGGAAGTAGTGGTGATCGGCGGTCATCTGGACTCCTGGGATCTGGGCACCGGCGCCATCGACGACGGCGCAGGCATCGGCATCACCATGGCCGCCGGCCATCTGATCGGCCAGCTCAAGCAGGCACCCAAGCGCACCATCCGCGTCATCGCCTTTGCCAATGAAGAACAGGGCCTGCACGGCGGCAAGGCCTACGCCGCCGCACGCGTGGCCGCAGGCGAGATCGTGCAGCAGCACATCGCTGCAGAGAGCGACTTCGGCGCCGGGCGTATCTATGCCTTCAACACCGGCTCGGGCAATCCGGCCGAATCGCGCGAGGCTACCCGCCAGATCGGCGAGGCGCTGGCGCCGCTGGGCATCGAGTACCGTGCCAATGAAGGCGGCCCCGGCCCGGATGTCGGCCCGCTGGCGGCCAAGGGCGGTGCCTGGGCGTGGTTGGCGCAGGACGGGACCGACTATTTCGACCTGCACCACACTCCGGACGACACCCTGGACAAGATCGACCCGAAGGCGCTTGCCCAGAACGTGGCGGCCTACACCGTGTTTGCCTATCTGGCAGCGGAGTCTGAAGGCAGCTTCGGCAGCGAAGCCAAGGATGTGGTGCCGCCGCGGGAGTGATTCCTTGTCGGATTGAAGCCAAGAAAGGCGCCGCAGGGCGCCTTTCTTGGTTTGGCTTTCTGTAGTGGGCGGGGCGGAGCGTCCGGGCCGGGGGGAGGGTGTTGAAGGAAGGCGAAGAGCTGCGCCG
>NZ_JBRRCU010000008.1:0-103764 GCF_056759195.1 Stenotrophomonas sp. STEN083
CCAACACTCCCACCCCGTTCTCGCCCCCGCCGGGGGGGGCGGGGGCGGGTCCGCGACCCCCCCCGCCGCGCCGGCGCGCCCCACTACGTTGCTGCCACTTGCACGCCCCGGCGTGTAGGATCAGCCCCATGGCAGGCGCACTCTCCCGCATTGATCGCATTCCCCGACTCAGCCGTCTCGGCTGGTTGATGGGCTTGTACGCGGAAAACCACGATCATTTGATGCGCCTGTTCGCACCGGATCGCCTGCAAGTTGGCAGCCACCTCTCCAGCATCGGTGACGGTCTGGACCTGCGCCTGGACGTGATCGAATGCCACCGTTACACGGTGGAACTGCGGATGACCTACGACCTGTGTGATCCGGTCACCGGTGAGCCAGATCCATCGGCATTCGTGCGGCTGTACCGCGACGCGCGTCAGGCCGAGACCACGCATTGCTACGTGGGCCGACGCTGGCAAGACGTGATGGGCATGTATCCGCCGCCGGAAGCGCTGATCAGCCACCGCATGCGCATGAATACCTTTCTTGGGAAATGGCTGGAGTATCTGGCCGAACGCGGCCACAGCGTGGCCACCTTGCGCCGTGTCGATGAAACCGTCGTGCCAATCCGGCGCATGGATGTAATGCCCGGCTGAGACGCAAGCTGTTCATCGGTCATACTGCACGCCCCCTTGGTTCCGGTTGTCGCTATGCCGTATACCCCGATTATGGCCACGCTTGGCTATGTACTGTCTGCCGATGGCAGCAAGGCCCTGATGATCCATCGCAACACCCGGCCCGGTGACATGCACCTGGGCAAGTACAACGGGTTGGGCGGCAAGATGGAGGCCGATGAGGACATCCTCGCCTGCATGCATCGTGAGATCCGCGAAGAAGCGGGCATTGAATGCGGCACGACCCGCCTGCGCGGCAGCATCAGTTGGCCGGGTTTCGGCAAGAACGGCGAGGACTGGTTCGCCTTCATCTTCGTCATCGATGACTACACCGGCACGCCGATGGAAGTTAACCGTGAAGGCACGCTGGAATGGGTTGCGGTGGACCAGTTGGAATCGCTGCCCTTGTGGGAGGGCGATCGCCACTTCCTGCCACTGGTGTTCGATGAAGATCCGCGTCCGTTCCACGGGGTGATGCCGTACCGGGATGGGCGTATGCAGTCCTGGAGTTACACGCGGTTGTAATGGCTTGCTGGAGTGGTGCCTTGTGACCCACTCCGGCCATCAACACCGTTTTTGAGGCCGATGGAGCGATTTGGGTGCGAACGTGCTCGCTTGCAACGGTGGCGCATCGCATACCGGGGAAGCTGGCCACGCGCGGGTACTGTCCACTGTTCAGGTGCTCGCGGTACCCTGTTGCGGTCCATGCACCGTGAGTTCCCATGAAACGCCATTTCTCGATGCTCCGTGAGTTCCAGCTCGCGGATTGGTTCACCCTCGGCAACGCGTTCTGCGGCACCGGCGCGGTGTTCGCGGCGATGCGCTTCCTGCAGGACGGCGAGCGCGGTTTCCTGATGTTCGGCATGGCCTTGATCCCGCTGGCGTTTATTTTTGATGCGTTGGATGGCCGGGTTGCGCGCTGGCGCCAGTCCTCGTCCACGCTGGGGCGAGAGCTGGATTCGCTGGCCGATGTCATTTCCTTCGGCGTGGCGCCGGCTGCTCTGGCCTACGCCTGCGGTATGCAAGGCGCTTGGGATTGGTTGATCCTGAGCTACTTCGTCTGCTGCGGGGTCAGTCGTCTGGCCCGCTACAACGTAACCGCCGTGGAAATCGCCGGTGAGTCGGACAAAGTGCCGTACTTCGAAGGCACGCCGATTCCGACCAGCTTGGCCTTGGTGATCGTGTTGGCCTTGGCGGCCCATTTCAATGCGATTGGCCCGGCATTGTGGGGCGGTAGCTGGCAGCTGGGCCCGTGGCAGCTGCATCCGCTGGTCCTGCTGTTCGCGCTGTCCGGCTCGTTGATGATCAGCAAGACGCTGCGTATTCCCAAGCCCTGACGCCGGTAAGCCGGTCGCATTGCTATCATCACCGGGCATCCCGGGAGTAAAGCAATGGCGGCGGCAGGCAACAACGACAACGCGGATTTCGAAGCCAGCATGCGCGGCGCGTGGGAGGCATGGTCACAGGCCATGCACGGCCAGGGCGCTGCTGCTGGCGGTGATTTCCCATGGGCTGAAAGCATCGCCCAATGGACCCGCCTCGTCAGTACCGATACGCCCCCGGAAGTACAAGCGCTGGGCGCGCGTTTCCAGCATCAGGCGGGCGACTGGCTGGGCATGATGCAACAGGTAGCCGCACGCTTTGCCGGCCGTGATACCTCGGCTGCGGAAGTGGCCGGGGCCTGGCGCGAGACCGTGCAGGCAGGGCAGGGCGAGGATCTGCTGCAGTGGATGCTGGGTGCTGCACGCGGTGGCAATGCCCTGAACGACCAGCCTTGGCTGCGCGAGTTTGCCAAAGCTGCACAGAGCGGCTTTGGTGGCAGCGATTGGTTGAATGCACCTGCATTCGGTCCGGCGCGCGAACATCAGGCGCGTTGGCAAGCCCTGCTCAAGATCCAGCAGGAATACCAGGCGCGCGCCGAAGCCTATGTGGATACGATCCGTAGCGTTCTGGATGATGCCTTCAAGCGCTTCGAGGCCAAGCTGGCCGAGCACGAAGTGCCCGGTAGCCAGTTGACCAGCGCGCGTGCGATGTTCGATCTGTGGATCGATGCCGCCGAAGAAGCGTATGCCAAGGTCGCGCTTTCCGAAGACTTCCAGCGCATCTATGGAGAATTGGCCAACGCCCAGATGCGTCTGCGCGCAGCGTCGCAGAGTGAACTGGAGCGTGCCTGTGATGCCATGGGCGTGCCAACCCGGACTGAAATGGATGCCGCGCACCGGCGGATTGCCGAACTGGAGCGGCAGGTGCGTCGTCTGATTGCTGCAACAGAGCAGGCGAATGCGCCTGCGCAATCAACGGCAGCCGCCAAACCCGCAAAGGCATCGGCTGCGAAGCCGGCAGCCAAGCCTGCAAAGCGTGCAGTTCGACCGGCGGCGCCGACTGTAAAGAAGGTCGCCAAGAAAACCGCAAAGAAGGTCGCGCAGAAGCCGGTAGCGAAGAAAGCCGCGGCGAAGCAGGCTGTCGCCAAGAAGCCGGTCGCCAGGAAAACGGCGGCGGCCGCGAAGCAGAAACCGAAGCCCGCACCGGCCCGTCGCAGGAGCGCCGAATGAAGGGTCCGCTCGGTTTTGGCAATGACGATCTATTGCAGGAAACCCTGCAATGGCAGCGCAAACTGGTCGATGGTTTGAAGCTGCTGCCCGGCGTTGAAGACGTGGACTATGGCGTCACCGAGCGCCAGGAAGTGTGGAGTGATGGCAAGGTAAAGCTCTACCGCTTCGTCAGCGATCAAGCCGATACCAGCAAGCCGCCGCTGTTGATTGTCTACGCGCTGGTCAATCGGCCCTATATGGTCGACCTGCAGGATGGCCGCTCATTGGTACAGAAGCTGCTGGCGCTCGGACAGGATGTGTATGTGCTCGATTGGGGCTACCCGGATCGCTCGGAGCGCTTCCTGACCCTGGAAGATTATCTGCTGCGCTACATCGATGGCGCGGTGGATCACCTGCGTGCACAACGCGATGGCGCGCCGGTCAACCTGCTCGGCATCTGCCAGGGCGGTGTATTCGCGCTGTGCTACAGCGCGCTACGCCCGCACAAGGTGCAGAACCTGATCAGCATGGTGACGCCGGTCGACTTCCACACTCCCGACAACATGCTTTCGCACTGGGCACGACATGTGGATGTGGATCTTTTCGTCGATACGCTGGGCAACATCCCGGCCGACCTGATGAATGCCAGCTACCTTATGCTCAAGCCGTTCCGCTTGAACGTGCAGAAATACGTGGGCTTGATGGATATCCTCGACGACAAACAGGCTCTGGAAGATTTCCTGCGGATGGAAAAGTGGATCTTCGATTCCCCGGATCTGGCCGGCGAAACCTTCCGTCAGTTCGTCAAACAGTTCTATCAGGCCAATGGTTTGATGAACAGCAGCATCCGCATTGGTGACGAAGCGGTGGATCTGGCGAAGGTGCAGATGCCGATTCTCAACATCTATGCCGAGCAGGACCATCTGGTGCCGCCGGCTGCATCCAAGGCGATGCAGGCGCAGGTTGGCAGCACCGATTACACCGAGCTGGGTTTCCGCGGTGGCCACATTGGCATCTATGTATCCGGGCGTGCCCAGCGTGAAGTGCCCGGCGCCATCAACGACTGGTTGAGTAAACGCACATGAAGCTGATCCGCAAATTTCTGATCGTTGCCAGCTTGGCTGTGATCGTCTTGCCAGCAAGTGCCGCCCCCAATGCGGCAACCCAACGTGAGATCAGTGGTTTGATGCAGGCGCTGGAAACCTCTGGCTGCCGTTTTCAGCGCAATGGCACCTGGTACGACGCAGTGGCCGCCCGCGGCCACTTGCAGCGCAAATACGATTATCTGCTCAAGCGCGACATGGTCGACAGCAGCGAGCAGTTCATTGACCGCGCCGCTAGCCGCAGCAGCATGAGTGGCAAGCCATACAAGGTCTCCTGCAGCGGTGCGCCGGAGCAGGATGCCTCCGCGTGGTTCCTGCAGCAGCTGCGCCGCCTGCGTACGCCGGCACGCTGATGTCCGCGCTGGTCGCCAGATCGACACTGCAGGCCTGAGTCTCATGCGGCTGGAAATGGCGCCGATGTGGTTGCGCATTCTGGGTGGGGTCTGGACCTCGCCCAATACCTTGATTGGTCTTATCGCTGGTGCGTTCGGCTGCCTCGCTGGTGCACGCCTGTACTGGAGCCGTAGCGAAAGCGCACTGGTATTTCGGCGCTGGCCTTGGGGACCGGGCGGGGCGATTACTTTTGGCATGGTGATCCTGCACACCGGCGATGATCTGAATGGTTTGTGTCAAACCTACGAGCATCGCGCTGGCCGCTGCGAACACCCGCGCGTGCGTCTGGGCGATCACGAACGCGCGCATGTCTTTCAATACCTGGTACTCGGCCCGCTGTTTCTGCCGGTCTACCTGCTGTGCGGCGGCGTGAGCGTGCGTAATCCGTTCGAGCGCGCGGCGGACTACTACGCCATGCATGGTCGGGGTTGGTGGCCTGGTCGCAGCTGAAAGTGTGGTCAATGATGTCGTCACGGTGAGTGCTGACATCAAACGACAACCTTTTGTGTACATCTCTGTAACGTCACCCCGCGTATCGTTGCACCTGTTACAGATCCAACAGGAGCACGAACCACCATGGCAGTTGTTCTTTATATCGGTGGCAGCAAGGATGGCGATAAGGGTGTGTTGCCGTACGGCTTCAGCAAAACCCGCGCAGATACCGAGCATGGCCCGGAAATTTACGTCGAACGGATGATGCCCGTGTCCGGCAGGGGGTCGATGCGCGTAATGGTGCTGGAAGACCTGCGTGACGATGTCGCCAGCCAACGGCTGTACAAGCATCTGGCTTGAGTATTCAGCTACACGCGCCGGGCGGCAGGTCCGGCGCGTGCTGTCAACGGCTTTCCCCCAAGCCCATGCATTGCCAGAATGGCAGCTTCCGTCACCGTGGTTACCGCACCGGCAATGCAAGACATCAAGCTCGCGCAGCAGATCGCGCAGACAATCGCCGACGAGATCGGCGCACAAGCCACTCAAGCCAAGGCTGCCATCGCGCTGTTGGATGAAGGTGCCAGCGTTCCGTTCATCGCCCGCTACCGCAAGGAGGTGACCGGCGGACTGGACGACACCCAGCTGCGTAATCTCGAAAGCCGCCTGACCTACTTGCGTGAGCTCGAGGATCGCCGCCGCGCGGTGCTGTCCAGCATCGAGGAACAGGGCAAGCTCAGCGATGCGCTGCGTGAGCAGATCATGGGTGCCGACACCAAGTCGCGACTGGAAGATCTGTATCTGCCCTATAAGCAGAAGCGCCGTACCCGTGCACAGATTGCCCGCGAGGCAGGACTGGAGCCGTTGGCTGACGGCCTGCTCGGCGATCCGATGTTGGACCCACAGGTGTTCGCCGCAGGTTTTGTTGATGCCGGAAAAGGCGTCGCTGACACCAAGGGTGCACTGGAAGGTGCGCGCGCGATCCTGATGGAGCGTTGGGGTGAAGACGCTGCACTGGTTGGCGAGCTGCGCAACTGGCTTGCTGGCAACGGCATCATCCGTGCCCGCGTCGCCGAAGGTAAGGAAGCCGAAGGCGCCAAGTACCGCGACTACTTCGACCATGCTGAAGCATTGGCGAAAATTCCTTCGCACCGCCTGCTGGCTTTGTTCCGTGCGCGCCGCGAAGAGTTCATCTTTCTCGAATTGGACCCGGGCAGCGACGCCGAGGCTGGTCACCAGTATGCGGAAGGGCGGGTTGCGCACAACGCAGGCATCGCCAACATGGAGCGCCCAGCCGATCGCTGGTTGATGGACGCTTGCCGGCTGACTTGGCGCGCCAAGCTGCATATGCATCTGTTGCTGGACCTGTTCAACCAGGCCCGCGAAAAAGCCGAGGCCGAGGCAATTGCGGTGTTCGGAGACAACCTGAAGGATCTGATGCTGGCGGCGCCAGCCGGACCGAAAGCCGTGCTCGGCCTGGATCCGGGCATCCGCACCGGCTGCAAGATTGCCGTGGTCGATGCCACCGGCAAGCTGCTGGCCACCGATACGGTGTATCCGCATGAACCGCGCCGGCAGTGGGAGCAGTCGTTGCAGACGATCAAGCAGCTGTGCATCAAGCACAACGTGGAGCTGATCGCGATCGGCAACGGTACCGCCAGTCGCGAAACCGACAAGCTCGCAGGCGAGGCAATCGCCGCCTGTGCGAATCCCAAACTGCAGAAGGTGGTGGTCAGCGAGGCTGGTGCCTCGGTGTATTCGGCCTCCGAGTTTGCCGCCAAGGAATTTCCGGACCTGGATGTATCGCTGCGTGGCGCAGTGTCGATTGCGCGGCGTCTGCAGGATCCGTTGGCTGAGCTGGTCAAGATCGAGCCCAAGGCGATTGGTGTTGGTCAGTACCAGCACGACGTCGACCAGTTCCGTCTGGCCAAGGCGCTGGATGCGCGTGTCGAGGACTGCGTCAATGCCGTCGGCGTATTCGTCAACACCGCCTCGGCCGCACTTTTGACGCGTGTGTCCGGTCTGTCGTCTACGGTGGCCGAAAATATCGTCCGTCACCGCGACGAAAATGGTCCGTTCAAGCGCCGAAAGGACTTGCTCAAGGTGGCGCGTCTAGGTGACAAGACTTTTGAGCAATGCGCGGGTTTCCTGCGCATTGCCGACGGCGACGAGCCGCTGGATGCCTCCGCCGTTCACCCGGAAGCGTATCCGGTGGTACAGCGCATCGTTGCTGCCGCCGCGCGCCCGATCAAGGCGCTGCTGGGTGATGGCAGTTACCTGCGCAGCTTGAAGGCCGAGCAGTTCACCGACGACAAGTTCGGTGTGCCGACCGTGCGCGACATCCTCAAGGAAATGGAGAAGCCCGGCCGCGATCCACGACCCGAGTTCAAAGCAGCCCGTTTCGCCGAGGGCATCGAGGATATCAAGGACCTGCGCGAAGGCATGATCCTGGAAGGTGTGGTCAGCAACGTTGCCGCGTTCGGTGCGTTCGTCGATATCGGCGTGCACCAGGATGGCCTGATCCATATCTCGGCCCTGTCCGACACCTTCGTCAAAGACCCGCGCGAGGTGGTCAAAGCGGGCGATATCGTCAAGGTCAAGGTGCTGGAGGTCGACGTGCCGCGCAAGCGCATCGCACTGACCCGGCGCCTGGAAGATGCGCCGGCTCCGGCCAAAAAGCCCGAGCGTGACGAGCGTAGTGCGGGGCAGGGACGTGCTGCTGGCGGCGGGCGCGACAACTGTCAACGAGGCCAGCGTAACAATGCGGGCAATGGTGGCGGCCGACCGGCAGTGTCTTCAGCGCCGGCCAACAACGCACTGGCCGATGCCTTTGCAAGGGCCAAGCGCGGCAGCTGAACCAACTGCCGCAGAACTCCATCAATCTTGTGGGAGCGGCGTAAGCCGCGAAGCTGGCAATGCTGAGGTTCCGGGCATCTGTGCAGATCGATGATCTATCTGCTTCGCGGCTTACGCCGCTCCCACAACGCATGAATGCAGAAGGCCAGCTCAAGCCGGAGCAAGCGCGCGTTGCAGCGCCTGGCTGAGATCGCTGCCGGTATAGGGCTTGGACAGCTTCACCCCGGCATCGAACACTGCAGGCAGCTGATCGATATCCATTCCGGTGGCTACCAGGAACGGGATGCCGCGCTGCCTCAGACATTCGGCAACCGGGCTGCTGTTCTCGTTGCATGCCAGCCAATAGTCCAGAAACACGAGCTGAGGCTGCAGCTCCTCGATCATCTGCAGAGCAGCACTGACCGAAGCGGCGACGCCGCCCACCTGCATGCCTTCCATCTCTAGCTGCATCTGCAGCAGCATGGCGTTCAACTCGTCGTTCTCCACGACCAGCACTCTCGTACCTTCGAGCGAGCCCATCGTTTTCCCCTGTACCTGGATCGATCGAAGTATAGCCAGTCGCCGAAACAGGTATTACACAAATATTTTCAGTCAGGGTCTGCCCAAGCGCCGAAAGCTCCGCTATAATTCCGCTCCTGCCAGCCGAAGTGGCGGAATCGGTAGACGCAGCGGATTCAAAATCCGCCGCCCTTAAAAGCGTGGGGGTTCGAGTCCCCCCTTCGGCACCAAGCATACAGAACGCCCTTTGTCTTCAATGACTTAGGGCGTTTTTGTTTGTGTGGTGCCGAGTTGTGACAGATGGGTGTGTCAGCCGTTGGAGGCTCATGCGTTCCCCGTCTCATCTTTATCGCCGCAATGGCATCTTCTATTTTCGGTGGGCCATTCCTTTGAGCTGCCGGAACAGACTCGGGGCATGCCCCGTGGACGTTAGGGTGAGTCTGGGCACTCATCAACGTGCGGTTGCCAATCGACGGTCAGCTGAAATGTGGCTACGTGCACTGGCACTGGCCGACAGAATTCTTGCCGGACTCCAGCCCATCAGCTACAACGATGTCCTCAAGGAGCTTAGAGGGACACTGCAGATGGCGGTTACGGTCGAGGGCGAAAGCAATGACGTATCAGGTAATGCTTTCACTCTGGTCACGGCACTTGCCGTGGATGTATCGCTTAAAGAAATGCAGCGATTGATATCGGAGTTGTACGCGGCAAAGCTGCCCTTAGCTATCCCTGTGACATGTACTGGGGATGTCTACAGGTGGATAGTTGAGGATGACCAAGATGCCTCTTGGCAGCTGTGTGACCGCGTACCAAACTTCTCCGGCAACGCACTGCTTGATAGCAAGGATGTCGCAGCGATTCTTGCATCGCAGGACTACGGCTTTTCCATTCGCGAGTTCCATTGGTGCATCGGTGGAACTGTAGATGGGTTCTCAAAGTCGAGCCATCGCCTGGTTCCGGATGAGCCAATCAGTTGTTTGATGTTGGACGTTGTGACGCTTGGAACTGCGTCCACAGTCTGCAGGACGTCCGTGCCTGCTCCTACGGCGATATCGACACCTGCCGTTTCAACCAAGTCAACCTTGTTCCAGACAACACTCTCCAAAGGTTTAGAGGAGTGGCTGATGGTCAAGTCGGATTGGAGTGAAACGACAAAAGTGGCAGCAAAAGGGGCAGTGGGGAATCTTATTACGATTGTGGGAGACATAAGTCCGGCTGACGTCACCCCATCTGATTTCGCTCGCTTTGCAAGCCTACATACCAAGCTCCCCGGCGACTACTTTTCTCGCCCTAAGAAGTATGAGGGAAAGACCATTGACCAGGTGGTTGAGGATGCGAAGAGATGCGCTGCAAAAGGCTTCAGCGAGCGAACTCGGGCTAACAAGCTGGATTGGTTAAATCGCTTCTTCTCCTACCTCGAAAGCAAAGGCTACATCGCTATGAATGTGGCTGGTGGGCTTGCGCCAAAGGTGAGTTCAAGTGCCGAAAAAGATGCGCGCGCCCCATTCAGTGATGACGATATCCAGAAGATTTTCGGCACTCAAGGATTGAGCTTGATTGCCAAGTACATAGAGCGAGAAGGCAAGCAAATTGCGTTCTGGGGACCATTAATCGCGCTTTTTACCGGAGCGCGTGCGCAGGAGATTGCGCTTCTAAGTGTAGAGAACGTACTCTCGCTGGGAGACGTTGGATGGGCGCTTAGCATTACGGATGAAAACTCTAACGAATCAGCGTCGCAGCGACTTAAGACCAGCGCAAGCAAGCGAGTGGTCCCTATACACGACAGCTTGGAGGAGGTCGGGTTCTTGGATTTCGTGGAGATGAGACGCAAAACTGGGAGCAACTCGCTGTTGTTCCCGGAAGTGGAAGAGTACTCATCGATTCATCAGCGCCACAGGGCGATGACCAACTGGTTCAATGGCTCTTTTTTGAAGAAGATTGGTGTAAAAACCGATAAAAAGTCATTCCATAGCTTTCGCCACGCAGTGATTCAGAAATTCTTTGGTGATGCTCGCCTAGCATACAAGGCGCATCAGTTCACGGGTCACGGAAGTTTTGTGCCGGAAAGCATGAAGCAAAGCGTTCAGGTGAACACGTATGGCCGACCTTTCAATGAGGAGGAGTTGAAGGAGCTTCTCCCCCTTCTTGACTACGGACTGAGCATTCCCGAGATGAAGATAGTTGCTGCAGAGCTTCTTAAAAGCGCCACCTAACAAGGTGGCGCATAGTTGTTGGCTTAGCCGGGATTTCAGGAAGTACCTAATCTCCCAAGTCGCTAGAACGCCAAACTTGTCACCTTCGCAGGCTATCTCTCACTTGAAAATTTCCCGAGTTGGTAAGTCCACTTGCGTCGTGCCCTGACATCTCGCACCGTTGTCCCTTGGGTGCTGGAATCCAGGTAATAGTTGGTTCCATTACGGTTGGTATAGCCGGGTAGTACAACAGCGCTGACATCGAGCCATCTTCCGCCGCTGTAGCGCTCGACAGTTAGGAAAGGCGTGCCCGCGTTGTTCTCGGTATAGATGACGAGTGTGTCAATGGAACCTTTCGGCAGGTACATCTGCGTGCTTGCATCGAGTTCGGCAAGTCCGTTTGCTTCGTCAATGCTAGCGAAGTCAGAGTCTGCTAGCCCTTGATATCTAGGATGTGATGCCAGTGCACGGATAGCTGCACGAACGTCTTGAAAGCCGCCAGCCGTGCCTGCATTGGCGTCGCAGGAGTTGGTCAGGGCGTGGGTGAAGGTGTTTTGGCTGACGGCCACTAAATTGGCCTCTAGACGCTCGTCGTACATTTCATCTTCGGGCAGCAACTGAATGTTCGAAAGGCTAAGTTTGGCTTGTCCTTTGGCCGAGTAGCGGCATCCCTCCTTTCGGGTGTTTCTGATGCCAAGCAGTCGCGCTGCATCGCTTGGATTGGACACGCATAACCTACCGTTGAAGCGTTGTGATTGGGGAACGCGTGTGATTGATGCCCTTTCCAGTTGAAGGCAAAGGCTGGTTCCTTCATCCGTCTCCACCCGTGAGGCGTCGGTGTATTCCCATTGGGCAGTGACGGTCTGCGGGGCGGATTGCGCCGAGTGGGCGAACGCAAGGAGGGTCAACGTTGTCAATAGTGCATTTCGTGTCTGCATGGGTTCTTCCTTGATTGTCAGTCAGTTTGTGTATGGCAGGCGATAGACAGACTGTGCGCTGTAGCCGGGATTCTGTGCCTCTGCACTACGCCTTGCTTGGTCGGGTGTACCTGCGTTGACCCTGGCAACGAAAGTGCTACTTCCGCCGCCCGGACGCCCCATCTTCACTTCGTACGTGGCCATGTGGCAGTTCTCTTATTGAAGGCAACTCTTCATCGCGTCGATATGAGCTGTTTCTGACGTGCTCAGATTTCGTTCGAAGTCTTGAGCAGTCCTTCCGCCATCCTTTTGGCTGGCGCAGCTACAGGTGCGCAACCAAATCTCGCGCTTGTTCCTCGCTTCCGGGTTTGGAAGGGAATTAGCAGCGTTGTAGTAGTAGTCGGCGCATGCCGCTATGTAGTCTGATGGCGAGCTGTTTGCGCTTGCCTGTACAAGAAGGGGAATTGCTTGCTGGAGCATCAGCAGTCCGCCGCCTGCAACTATTAACAGCAATGGCCCCGCCTTGCTGGTGACCAGTACAGGGGACTTCTTCGCTTTTGCGATGAGGTCGCTGCGCTTAGCCAGATAGCATGGGAAAGCAACAATCCATAGTAGCAGGACCACTGCGCCCCAACCGCCTGCGGATAAGTTGAAGAACCCCCTCTCATTGGGTTGCTTCCCGATGCGGTGATTCGTCGCATCGATGTACACCCATACGGCACTTGCTGTTACCACTGCCAATACTAGCAACCCCAGCATTTTGCACTCCTTGTTGTGATGAATCGGAATTGATGGCTGTTGTCAGAGCACATGGCGCTTGCTGACAAGCTCGATACCGCAGTTAGGGCACTCGGTCTTATGTGTCTTCATGAATATTTCGGCGAGTACGAAACAGATGATGAAAAACCAGCTCAGTGGAGCGAAGACGACGGCATAGACGAAGAACATCCACCAAGTGAGGTACCAAGGTTTGGTGCTCCTTTTGACCCCCATAAGCCCGGCATACCCGCATTCGAGGCATGTCATGGTGGTGTGGGTGTCGTAACGCCGTAGGCTTGCCCGAACGTGCTCCGGCAGTGGCATGGGCGGCGGCTCGGTGTTGTCCTTGGGTTGCTGCATACGTCCCCGTTGGCGGTGCGTGAGTGATACGAGGGGTAGGCTGGATGTGCTAGCGCGCTTGCACCTTGGTAATTGGTCTAGAAGGCTGGAAACCCCTGTTTTCCGGCTTCTAGGGGGAATTTCTTTCAGCACCTTCCCGAAGGAACAAATAATTCACCCTGGACAATGCTACAGATGCTGTAGCATACGAGTCCAGAGGGAACGGGTCATCCTGTAGCGAACTACAGCCATGCATCCGTACCGTTTATGTCTTCACCGGCTCTTCCAAGCATGTTCACCAAGCGCCTTAAAGAGGCTCGCTTGGCCTTGGGCATCTCACAGCGGGAGTTGGGGAGGCGGATAGGTCTATCGGAGGACGTGGTGTCCAGCAGGATTACAAGGTACGAGCGTGGTACCTCTGAGCCTGATTTCGTCACGGCTAGCAAGCTGGCGAAAGAGCTGGGTGTGCCATTGGCTTATCTGCTGGCTGATAGCGACGTTCTCGCCGATATCATTCTTGCAGCCGCCTCTTTGCCAGCTGCGAAACAGCGCAAGCTGGCGGAGGATTTGCGGCGGCTTACCAAGGATGAGGCTAAGTAGCTTCCTCTTGCGTCTGCAGGGCGCGATACACGCTGCTGCGGCTGATTGAGAAGCGCTCAGCCAATTGCTCGATGCTGAAGCCCTCTTCGGCCCGCATTCGCTTGATACGTTCCTCCTGAGCGGCTGTCAACGCCTTTTTCCGGCCAAACTTGGTCCCTTTCTGCTGGGCGAGCGCGATTCCATCACGCTGACGTTCAGCACGGATGTCAGCCTCGAACTCTGCGAATGCACCCAAGAGGTTGAAGAGGAGGACGCCCTCTGCGGTCGATGTGTCCAATCCTTGGTCTAGGACACGAAGGCTTACACCCTTCTTCTTGAGGAGGTCCGCAATCTTTGCCAAGTCGAGGACGCTGCGGGCCATGCGGTCCAGCCTGCTGACCACCAACACATCACCGTCCCGGACGTACTCCAGGGCGGCTTGAAGCTGTGGGCGGTTCTCCGCCTGTCGGCCAGAGCGCTTCTCCTTAAAGACCTTGTTGCAGTTTGCCTTGGTCAACTTATCGAGCTGGACGTCCAGCGACTGTCCGACAGTCGAGACACGGGCGTATCCCACAATTTCCATGCTTGGCGTCTCAAAACGTCTAAGAGTTTGTGAGCTTATCATTTTGGAATGAGTTGTGGAACGCTAATGGCTGCGTCCCAAGAGGTATACATTTCGGACATGTGGGTCTCTCCGGTTGGTATCCTTACAGCAAAAGAACGAGGGGAAATCTGTGCCACGCCCGGTTTCACGAACACACAGCTGCGCGGGACAAGACGCCGTAGCAAGCCATAGCATCATTCGGGCGGCATCAGCGTTGACCGCTAAGCGGGACGTGAACAAGTTGGGTGGGCTTGAGCACTGGCTGCCTTACTACGCGGGCTATACAGAGAATTTTGCTCGTGCGCTTATTCATGCTGCGTCGCTTGGGGAGCGGCAACTTCGGGTTCTCGACCCATGGAATGGGAGCGGGACTACCACTAGGGCGGCAATCGAGTTGGGACATATCGCCTACGGATGTGACATCAATCCTGTAGCTACTCTGACAGCAGCAGCTAAATCTGCAAATGTACAAGACGCTTTGCATGTTCACGGGCTTGTCCAACATCTTGCGAAGGAGTCTGTTGATGTTCGAGTTCTATCCGATGACCCCTTGCTGACCTGGCTTCCCAAGGCTGCTGTTAAGCGGTTTCGGGCAATCCAGAATGGCATTTTGAGAGAGCTTTCGTCTTCGTCTGAAGGCTTGTTGTTGTCTCCCGCTGACTCAGCGATTCCTCCGCTTGCTTCATTTCTCATGCTTGCCCTCATCAGGGCGGGGAGGTCTATTGCCTCATTCAAGCCGAGTTCAAATCCAACATGGAGTAGGTCTGCGGGCGTGCCTCGTCGCTACCAATCTGGTCACATAGAGAGGGAGTGGGCGTTACAAGTCAAGATGATGGCCGAGGACTTGGAGAAGGCTGGCTCGGGAATAGCGCGCGGAGGCAGTGCGGTTGTTGAGCTGGCTAACAGCAAAAGACTACCGATTCAGGACGCAAGTATCGACTTCGTTCTTACGTCGCCGCCGTATTGCACACGCATTGACTATGCCAAAGGGACGTCGTTCGAATTGGCTGCACTCGGTGTGTCTGAGGATGCCGATGATTACCGCGCGTTACGTTTGAATGCGATGGGGACTCCGCTTTCGCGAGCCGTGGGAGAGGCGCCCTCGGATGTAGCTTTTTCCAAAGAAGTTCGCTCTCTTCTGAAATCTATCAAGAGCCATCCGAGCAAGGCTTCATCCACGTACTATCACCGCACTTATGCCCAGTATTTTTCAGATTGTCATGCCTCCCTTCATGAAATTATGCGAGTTCTTAAGCCGGGAGGAGCGGCAGCGTTGATTGTGCAAAGCTCCTACTACAAGGAGGTGTATGTCGATTTACCTAAATTGTATGTCTCTGAAGCTAGGAGCGTAGGCTTTGAGTCAAGTATTGCAGGTGTGACCAAGGTGAATAGAGCTTTTTCGCAGATGAACCCAAAATCGAGTGCTTACATGCGGAACAAGACATACGAAGAAAGCATCGTGCTTCTGACAAAGAAGGCAAAAGGGAGCGGAGTGCAACGATGAGTGCTGCCTTGGACAAGCTCATTGATGAGCGTCGCATCGAGATTCGTACCGACAAGCTCGATATGACGTTCGGTGAGTTCGCTAACATGTATGAGAACGACGAGCTAATCGTTGCGCCCGATTATCAGCGGTTGTTTCGGTGGAAAGCTGCGCAGAAGGGGAGGTTCGTTGAGTCGCTTCTGCTTGGGATTCCTACTCCTGCCATTTTTGTTGCCGAGACCGAAGATGGTGTCTGGGAACTTGTGGATGGCCTTCAGCGGTTGTCTACGGTTCTGGAGTTCTTTGGGGTGCTCAAGGACGCCGATGGGCAGAGGCTGCCGCCGTCGCGGCTTGTTGCCACTGAGGGGGCTGCCCTTCCTGCCCTTGATGGACTAGCGATTGAAGACCTCAGCTTGCGGTCAAGACTATCTTTAAGGCGTGCAGGCTGCCGTGTCGAGGTTATTAAGGTCGGGAGCGGGAAGAGGATGAAGTACGACCTTTTCGAACGGTTGAATACTGGCGGTGTGAGGCTTACCGACCAGGAAATTCGGAATTGTATCTTCCGAGCTGAAGCGCCGAAACTCATGGAGCATTTCGATGAGTTAGCAAAGAATCCGGAGTTCTCCGCCACGCTCGAGATTTCTAAGCACAAGCTCAATTCGCTATATGACAGGGGCTTAGTACTAAGGTTCTTTGCCTTGAAGAACGACCTAGATAGCTTCAGGCATGACGTTGAGCCATTCATCACCAACTATGTGCACAAGATTGTGGCTGGCGAATTGGCTTTTGACGTAGATGTTGAAGATGCGATTTTTGTCAGAACTTTCAAAGTGATTTCGGAAGCATTGCAGGCGGGTGCCTGGAAGCATCTCAAGAATGATGCTCCGTCGGGGGAGTTCTCGGTGTACATCTTTGAGGCGCTCGCTGTTGCGGTTGCTAGGAACATCGACGTTGTTGAAGGCATGGGGGCAGATGAGCTTCGGCTGCGGCTCAACAGCATCAAGACGGACGAGGAGTTTAAGAAGGTCGTCGGGTCGGGGGGGAATACGCGTCCTCGCCTTACAAAACGCTTGGAAATCGCGACAGAGAAGCTGACGGCTTAATGGACATGACCACTACAGTCTCAGTGCTTGAGCAAGGAATTGCTGACTGCCTTGACCGAAGAAGGCGGACCCTGACTGAAACTCAGCGTGTCGTGCAATCCTTGCGAGGAACTGTTTTGCATGAGCACGGCTGCCGCATGGCCGTGCCCATGATTTACGCGATTTGGGAAGGGTTCGCTAAAGAAGCTCTGCAGCTCTACATTGAGTACATAGAGTCAAAGCAAATTCCCCAAGCAGAGACCGCTACCCCATTGCTCGCATATGCATGGGCAAGTTCCTTTAGGAAGTTCTCGCACAACGTGGAGCATGCCAAGCGAGTGGAACTGGTTGATAGGTTCTTTTCTGCCCTGACGGACAGGCTTGTTTTCGACAGGCGTGAACGTGAGGTTGATACGAAGTCAAATCTTACCTTTCGTGTTCTGGAGGAGATTACGGTTGCTTTGTGCCTAGACCTGTCCGCACTCATGGAGCATAAAATTAAGTTGGATGCTTTGGTGAATCGGCGGAACAACATTGCGCATGGTGGGCGTGACCAGTCTCTCGATGAGTCTGATGTAAACGAGTACAAGGACTTGGTACTTGCACTGATGATTGCCCTCGAAGCGACGTTGCTGACTGCGATTGAGGGGCGGTTCTACATGAGAGAGGAACACCGTGTAGCACTAGACGTAGTTGAAGCGTAGTGCCTTGCTTTGGTCTTTAGATGTTTGAGTCACCAGTGAAGCTAAGCCACTGGATTGCAATGCTGGGGTTCCTGAACAAGTAGGCTGAGTTTCTTACAGGTCGATGTGCCTGCGTGTGGAAATCTGACATAGATAAATCAGGGGAGAGCTGACTCCCCTGAGCTGTGTGGTGGCGATATGCCTGAGGCGGGCGCCTCCTGCGAAGTGAATCCAGTTCTTAAGTCGTAGGTCGAATGGGCATAAACATTACAAGCACTCCATCGAAGTTGCCGTCGCACTTCTTCAGAACGTAGTGAGTCATCTCGTTCTTGTTGTGGGCGTCGTCCAACTCGATGAACCAATCGTCTCTATTCGGACAGTTCACTTTTGGGTCTCCGCACAACTTCCCTGAGGCCCTCCATAGCTTCCGGACTACTTCCTTGTAGCTCATCGGACAGCCAGGGAGGCGCATAAGGCAATGGATGTGCGTTCCCTGTCGAGTTTCAGTGGCGGATGTACTCCACATCATTTCGCCGCCGAAGTCCTCAACTATTGGACACATAGATATTCGCTTCTTGGAATTTTCACCGAACAGGTGGCATTTCAGCTTGTGCGCAAAGCTTCCAAATGCCTTTTCTGCCAGCTTATAGCTGACGCCTGTGTCGCCGCTGAAGGTGAGCGTCACCATAGCGTTGTGCTCGGCGCTAAGGAGCCAGTCTGCTGCTTGTCGTTGAAATTCTGTTCTCGAATACGTTGTGTCGTCCATTGCCTGTGCCTTCAAGAGCGTTGTGCGTTTGTGCTCTCACAGGTATCTTCTCGAGGGGGGACATTCCGCAAATAGAAGAGTTATGGCGAGACCAGGTGGCAACCCAAACTTCATGGCTGTGCGCAATACAGACACAACCGCAGCGACCCGTCAGCTTCAGCTAAGTGCCGATGAGCACGCGACATCGGTCTATCAGGCACTGCTATCTGCCATGCGGCGCGGCGAAATTGACCATGCTGAGGACGGCAACGACAAGGCTCTTTGGCGAGCTTGGCTAAATGCCAATGGTCACCTCACCCAACGGAAGCGTCCGTGGTCAAAGAAATCCTTCAAGCGGATGCTGGCGCGACTGAAGTCTCGTGGTTTATTGGCTCCATAAGCGAGTCTTTCCATGCCGGGGATGTGCCATTTGAGTGTGCCAACTCGGTACCACACGAGGGCATGTTCTCTGTACAATCAACAACTTGAAAGAAATGGCGCACCTGTTGCTGAATCCCCCCTTCGGCACCAGAGAAAACAGGCACCCTTGGGTGCCTTTTTCTTTGCCTGAAATTGAGGAATCGTTTCCGCAATTTCGGCGCCTGCTCCGTAATCATCGATCTGGACTGAGCATTCACTTCTACCAATGAGTAGATGCTGACGGGCATCGGCGATGCTTGAGTGGGCTGGCTGCGAGATGTCAGTCATGCCTGCATTGCCGCTGCGGCTCATGGCCTGCAAACTTCGGAACGCGGCTACTTCTGCTGCAGGGAATCCACTGTAGTGCCGAGCCATGCTCGGCAGAGGCTTTCTACCCAGTGCATCACCTCGCAGGGATAGCGCTGGCAATTGGAACCGCCGGTTGGATCTGCGTAGACGATGTCAGTCTTTGCCTGCAGATGTCGGGGCGCGATTACCAATTTTGCAATGCCCGGATCGTAGTGCAGAGCCATGCTCGGCAAGCTGCCTCCACGGCACATCAACCCGCAGGAATGGCGCAATCATAAAACCGGCGTCACCCAAGTTGCCGATCAGTCTGATGCCTGGCAGATACAGGGCTTCGCGGCTGACGCCGCCCCTACAAAAGCGCGGTATCGCAGGACGTCGCACTGGTTGAATGGTGCGAATAACAACACGGTCGTCAGATTGCAGGTTGATGAGCTCAACCCGGGCGGGCAGGGGATTGCACTGCCAGCAAAACCTTCAGGCAAAAAAAAGCTCCGATTTCTCGGAGCTTTCTAAAAATGGCGTCCCCACGGGGATTCGAACCCCGGTCGCCACCGTGAAAGGGTGATGTCCTAGGCCTCTAGACGATGGGGACGCGTATTCTTTAAATCTCAAGTTGTAGATTCAGGCGGCCTAAGGCCTGAATTGGTGGAGCCAAGCGGGATCGAACCGCTGACCTCCTGCATGCCATGCAGGCGCTCTCCCAGCTGAGCTATGGCCCCACGTTGTTGCTAGCCCGTCATTATAGCGGTCTTTTATCGAAATGGAAGCTTTTTCTTCTTCCGTGCAATCTCTTGGGAAGATTGCTTCGATAAAAAAAGACCCGATACGGCTGGGTCCGTTTGTACCTGATGAATGGCGTCCCCACGGGGATTCGAACCCCGGTCGCCACCGTGAAAGGGTGATGTCCTAGGCCTCTAGACGATGGGGACGCGTTATACTCATCAAATTGTCGACAATCCAGACGGCCTAATGTCCGGATTTGGTGGAGCCAAGCGGGATCGAACCGCTGACCTCCTGCATGCCATGCAGGCGCTCTCCCAGCTGAGCTATGGCCCCGGTGAAACGTTGTTACGTCGTTGCCGAGAAAGAAATAATAGCGGGGCTTCACATTTCCCGCAAGCGATTTGTGAAGAAATTTCTTCGTCCAATGAGATTGGGCTGAAAGGCTCCGCAGGCTCGCCCTGTGCTCCGCAGCGGACAAGGCCGACACCAGGCCTTGTTGAATGCCTGCTTCGTTGGTTATGCCGAACTGCCAAGCTGGGTGCGGGTCAGGTCAGTCGGAGTGTCGGTCGTGGCATCTCTTGCCTATGTCGTGTGGAGCTGCCTGCTAGGCGGCGCTGGTGTTGAAACAGGGCTCTTGGTCTACAAGTGCCAGGCTGCCGAAGGCCACTCCTATCAATCGCTGCCCTGTGATGGGCTGGAGCTGAAGCGTTGGAACGCAACTGTTGCTCCAGTAGACGAGGCCGCGCGCAAACGGCTGGAGGCGTTACAACTTCAGCTGCAACGGGACAAGCGATCAGCAGTGCTGGGCGCTCGACCCGGACGTCGACATGCCGAGACTGCGCCGAAAGTGAATGCCTGCGAGAAGGCACGGCAAGGGCGCGACAAGGCTTACGCCAAAGCTGGTTTGAGGCGCGATTTCGCCATGTCGAGTTTCTGGGACAACAAGGTGCATCAGGTGTGCAGGTAGCCAGGATGAATTGAAGACCCCTCAGCGGTGGCTCTGCTGAATTCCGGCGCTCGGCTTGCTTGTGAGGCACTGCTCGCGGCCTGCGCCACATTTGACTCACTGGCGCCGGCGTTCAAGTGTTGCATGGGCAGCGGCATCAAGCTCAAGCAGCGATTGTTGCAGCTTGTCCATGTCTCCTTGCTCGAGCAATTGCTCCATTGCCACGCAGCGCTGGGCGATGGCTACCTCGTGAATGAAGGCGAATGCGCCGCGCAGAGAGTGAAGGTGTTTTCCGATAACGTCGGACCGCTCGTCGCTGATTGCTGATGTGCCGTCCTCGGACATCGGCTGCAGGGATTGCTTGATGGCGACGACTGATTCCTCCAAGGAGCTCAGTAGTGGCATGTGCACCTCTGGTGGTAGCGCCCCTTTGGCAATGTCCCGCTGCCCATGGTCGCTTTGCAGAGCCGGACAGTTGTTGTCTATTTCAGCCAGCCTTGCACGCAGCGCTTCCAGCAGAACCGGTTTGATGAGGATGCTGTTGATACCAGCTTCCTTGCTGCGGGACCTGTCACGGTCCGAGGCATGTGCGGTCACCGCAATGATGGGAGTGGTCACTCCGCGCTGGCGCAGGTAGCGGGCAAGCGCGAAGCCATCCATGCCAGGCATGTTCAGATCGGTCAGGATCAAATCGTAGTTCTGGCCATTGAAGGTAGCTATCGCAGCGCCGCAGTCTTCGAACGCACTTGCGCTGCAGCCCAATGTTTCCAATTGCAGTTGCAGCAGCTTCCGATTTGCAGGATGGTCATCGACCACCAGGACATGCAGCGCGGCGCTCTGCGCAACGCCCGCTGCAACGGGTGGCCTGTACTGGTCCGGAAGTGCCGCGAGGGCATCCGGTAGTGATAGTGGCAAGGTCACGATGAAGGTGCTGCCCTTGCGTGGCGTGCTCTTGACCTGGATGCCGCCTTGCATGAGTTCCGCAAGGCGTTTGCACAGTGCAAGCCCCAGCCCGGTGCCGCCATAGCGACGGGCAATGCTGGAGTCCGCCTGGGAGAACGTGGTGAACAGCGACGCCTGCTGCGCTGCGGTCATGCCGATACCGGTATCGCTTACGCCGAGCACAATCGGCGAATCGCTGACTTCATCGTCCTGCAGGTAGACTTCAACCAGTACGTCACCAGCCTCGGTGAATTTGATTGCATTGCTGATCAGGTTGAAGATGATCTGCCGAATGCGGCTGGGGTCACCCAAGTAGCGAGGCAACAGGCCATCGTCAACAATAAAGTCGATTTCCAGTCCTTTGGCCTGGGCCATAGGCAGGAACATGTCGATGCACTCCTGTGCGACCTGCCTCAGATCGAACGGTATCGACTCAATTGTCATCTGCCCGGACTCAACCTTGGAGAAGTCCAGAATGTCATTGATGATATTCAGCAAAGCAGAGGACGAAGAGGTGACAGCGTGTAGTCGACTGGTTTGTTCTGCGGTCAACGTAGTGCGTTCCAACAGCTCAAGGTTGCCCAGGATCGCGTTCATCGGGGTGCGGATCTCGTGGCTCATGATTGCCAGGAAGGTCGACTTGGCTTCATTTGCAGCCTGCGACGCTGCACGGGCGCTCTCCAGTTCCTGCTCAACCTTCTTGCGCAGGGTGATGTCGGTAAAGTTGCATAGCAGGACATCCGTTCCCCGGTACTTGCTGGGGACTATGCTCACCAGCAAGGCGCAGTCAGCACCGTCGCCGGTCTGGATGTTCAACTCGACGCCCGGAGATGCGATGGACTTGGCATCATGTGCTCGGAACGCGTCGAGGAATTCTAGGTGCAACGGTCGTTTGGAATCAGTCCTTGCGTCCGCATATGAGGCCATGACCGAGTTTTTCAGCAGAACCTCACCAGTCGAAGGCGAAATCAGCACTTGGCCGAACGGCGCGGTCTCGACCATTGTCCGATTGAGGTTCTCGCTTTCGATGATGCGCTCCGAGCGCACGTAACCGGGGCGGAAAACCTTTCTTTCTATCAGCAGCAGGACCGCCCAGACAAATCCTACCGCCAGCAGCATTGCAGCGACATAGGCGAGCAAGGTTGGCCATAGCGCGGTGATGATGGTTTGCCATGAGAAGGTGTGGATCAAGTACCAGCCAGCATTGGCGGTGGATACCGGATCGGTGGCAACAAAACGCCCATCCATCTCCTCGAACCTGCCGCGTTTGTCCGCAGGTGCGCCGGCTGCCCAGTTATGGACTGGGAACTGTGCGAGTTCGCGGACATTGGGCTGCTGGGAGCCGAGGAATAAATCGCCCTGAGGGTTGGCAATCAACCAGAACTCGTCAACCTGCGTCGAGTTGAGCGATGTTGTGACGAGTTCGACGGGATAGGAAGCAACGAACACCGCAAACGGTTGTGCGTGGGTAAAGGCCTGCTGGCGCAAAAGTAAAGAGGGCTTGCCGGTGAGAGGGTCGTTTGCAACGGGCAACCATGCAGGTCCAGCAGGTGCCGACTGCTGGTTGTCGTTGGCACTTGGCGGCGCTTGATCTGGCGTAAATCGCTGGATGAGGGCGGCGGTGGATTCGTTTGCGTGCTTCGCCAGCAGGTTGCTGTCGGGAAGGGGCCCCGCCCCCAGAAAGGTCCGGTCGGGGTTTGAAAAGTAGATCGACGCCGTGAGTGCGCGTGCGAAGGTGCCTGCCTGATGGCTGACCTCATCGGCCAACTTGAGGTAGGGCGCGAAGCCCTCCAGCGCACGGCCCTGATCCAGGTCGCCCAGGATAAGTACGTGTGGCGAATTGGCCGAGCGCTGCATGGTCATCCGGCCGCGCTTCTGGCTGAACCTGTTGACCAGTTCAGGGTTGGGCTTTTGGCGTGACTCCCAGGCGTACTCTTCTTGTGCGGTGGTGATGCGCATCGCACCCTCACGTACCGCGAAGGCCGATTGCAATGCGATCCGCCGGCTGGTCTGGTCGGCGTTTCGTTCCGCGATGTAGTCCTTGATCTGCGAGTGGATGACCACAGCTGTGACTGCGGCAAGGATCAATGTGGTCACGATGCCGCCCACGTAGAGCAGGCTGCGCTGGTGTCGGCTCAGCAGCTTCAATGCATTTGCCCGGGCTGGTGGTTGGGAGCTGGGCACGCCCTTTGCGGTGTCTGTCTCAGAGACCATTTGAGATTCCACTCACGATTGGTTGTTGCCCCCGCTGGAGGTGAAAAGCCCGGTTTCACGGCCTTGCCTGAAAGGCACAGGGGGAATATTCGGACTAGGCCGATGTAGGCCGGATGGCTGCGCTGGAACAATGGCGTCATTGAAAGCAGCCCCTTCCCTGATATCGCCGCTCCTGGCGTGGAGACAGCACCCATGAACGCTCTCGCACAATTTGTGTCGCCACGACCGGAAACCCAGATGATCCAGAGCGTGCTGGTGGTTGATGGCAATGAACTTCAGCATCTTCCGATGGTCAAGGTGCTGCGTCAATCAGGCGTGTCCGAGGTAGTTTCGGTTCTCGACGGGACCTGTGCGGTGGCTGCGTTGCGCGACCGGAGCTGGGACCTGGTGGTCCTCGATCTGGACCTTACCGACCTCACTGGTCTGCAAGTGATCGATCTGCTGGCCGAGCGGTGTCGCAAGGCTCGTCTTGCAATCATCAGCAGCCAGCCCAGTCGCATTCTGAACGCCGCTTCTGCCTATGCGTCGCATCTAGGCCTCACCGTGGTCGCGGCACTGCGTAAACCACTGAAGGCGGAGCAGATCCGGAAGATCATCGCTGTATCCGTCGAGCTGGCGGCGCCAGTCGAAGACAGATTGGTACCGGCTGAGTCCGAAGCGCGCAGGTTCTCGCGTGAGGAGTTGCGCGCGGCGTTGCTGGATCAACAGATCCAAGCCTACTTCCAGCCTCAACATTGCGCCATCACAGGTGTGTTGCGCGGCGCCGAGGTGTTGGCGCGTTGGCATCGGGCCGATGGCTCTGTGTTGGCGCCGGCTGAGTTTCTTCCCGCAATCGAACGCGAAGGACTGCTTGAATCCCTCACTGACTACATGTTGTCCTGCGCGTTTGACTGTATTGCCGTCGAGGATAAGGAATCCTCGCTGTTGATTGCGGTCAATGTTCCCGCACGTGTTGCGACCGGCGTGCACTGGGCGCAGTCTGTTGCCGACCATGCCTACCACGCCGGTGTTGATCCGAGCCGGGTGGTTATCGAGATCACTGAGGACGGCGGCGAACTGTGCAACCCGGTGCTGGCTGGCGCTGTTGCCCAGCTGCGGTTGCGGGGTTTCAACTGCGCCATTGATGATTTTGGTAGCGGTGACTCTTCATTGGACAGGTTGCTGCAGGTGCCGTTCAACGAGTTGAAGGTCAACCGCAGCATGTTGGTGGAGGCTCGCGAGCATGCTCATGCCCGCTGCCTGCTTGCCAGCACCATTGCAATGGGGCGGCAGATGGTCGCCACCGTGGTTGTCGAAGGCGTGGAGACCTATATGGATCTGGATATGGTCCGCAGTCTGGGTTGTCACAGCACCCAGGGATATCTGCACAGTCGCGCCATGCCCAAAGCAGAGTACGTGCAGTACATTGCTGACCAGAAATGAACGGGCGCGAGCGGTGAAGACGGGTTAACGCGACAGCCCCGGGGGGTGGGAGCCAAGATCCTCGTTCCAAGGCCCGTGCCTCGTTCCCAGATCGAAAGCTTGAATCCCCCGGCCTTGCCGCTAGGCCGGGGGGAGCGGCATCAGGAGGCCCTGTCCGGCGTTGTGCCACCTCTGTAGGAGCCAGTGCCGCGAGGTGGGATGCTCAGATTTCCGGGTGCTCGCTTGGTGAGTACATGCCAAAGTGGCGCCGACGAGGGAATGGGATACCTGGCAGACGCCGAGGTGCCGTTTGCCGCCTTGGGTTCCGGTTGCTGGAGTAGTTCGGGCAACAGGGAGCGCAAGGTCGCAATGGCGGCTGTCGGCGAGGCTGCCACCGGTCCCTGTCTTGTAGGGCTTGTCCCGAGCTCGATGTAAGCCGGTGGCTTGACGATGAGCCGCTAGGCCTCTGTTTGGGAAAAACATCGACTCTTTACTCATAAGTCTTTGTCTTTGAGGGTGATGTGACATAAATTCTGTCCTGACGTGCCTTGCAGGGCAGGGGATGCCCCCTCAGCTTGGATTGGCCAGCTGCCAGCGCACTTCACGGAGAGCTTCGCCATGAGTGGTTTCAAGATCAGAGTGGTCTTGGCCGACGATCACCCGGGCATGATCGCCGGGGTCAAGTACGAGCTGTCATCAGTGGATACCCTCGACCTTGTCGGGACCGCTGCCGATTCTACTGAACTGATGGCGCTGCTCGGTGGCGTGGCATGCGATGTCGTGATCTCGGACTATGCGATGCCCGCTGGCGACTTTGGCGATGGGATTGCTTTGTTTGGCATGATTGCCAGGCGCTACCCGCAGGTGAAGTTGGTGGTGCTCACAATGCTGGATAACCCGGCGGTGCTGCATACTCTGCTGACCCAAGGGGTGGCCTGCATTGTCAGTAAATCGGATGCGTTGACGCACCTGGTGCCGGCAGTGCACGCGGCGCAGAGTGGGGGCAAGTATTACTCGCCCACCATCGAGAAGGTGGTGCAGGGGATCGAGTTCAACAGGCGCAGCCGCAACCCTGCCGGCATATTGAGCATCCGTGAGTCCGAAGTTGTGAGGCTTTATGCCTCGGGCCTGACGGTCAATGAGATTGCCGAGCGCCTGCACCGCAGCAAGAAGACCATCAGTACGCAGAAAGCCAGCGCGATGGAAAAACTATCCATCGAGAAGGATGTTGATCTGCTGCGCTACGCTATGGAAAACGGTCTGGTGACGTCTTCAGGTGGTACACCAGCCGCATCTTGAGCAAGCGAAAGTCAACGTTTTTTGGTGTTTAGCCGGTGCGTTTTTCCGCTTTTGCATTGGGCAGTATCAATCCATGTCCAGCCCGCTTTTCCCGGACTCCCACTGCAACATGATCTTGCGCCTGCGTTGTGGAGAGGCGTACATGAAAAGGTTGAGCGTCTCCAGAAACAGATTTTTCTGGAGCGTTGACAGTCGGGCGAAATCGATAAGCAGCCGTCTTACGTCCGCGGTTTTTTTGTCCATCTTTGTATGTTCCCAGCCGCAGCTCAAAAGCAAATGCACGTATGCGAGCGGCGCATTGGCGCCGCACAAGAATTTGCTCATGTTGTGATAAGCGGTCCGGTGCAGCCATAGGACCCGTCCCAATAAAGCTTTCCGGTATTGCCTTTTGGTTGTCCAATCGATTTCGGATCTGGCTCACAACGGGAGCCTGCAACTTGGCTGCCGAAATCCCGGTGCCGGACGGACTGCGACAAAACACCGCGCAAAAAGTGATGTATCACTTTATTATTGGGTCCGATCTGGAATGGGCAAGACAATGGTTGACGACAACAGCACCGAAGACGCAAACGGGGCTGCGCCCGCACCTGCAAAACGCCGTGGCCGGCCGCGACTGTACGACACACCGCTATCACAAGCCGAGCGTGCCAAGCGCTATCGCAAAGCCCGGCAATGGGATGAAAGCAGCCTGGATAATTGCCGTGACCCGGTGTTGATGGATCGTTTGAGTTGGGCACTGAAGAACAAAGAGACTTCCGAGGATGCCCGCGCTGCGTTGGATATCTATCTGGAAGAGCTGGTACGACGGCATCACAGCAAAGGAAAACTAGTGCTCAAGTGAGTGAACACCCGCCCGGGGGCACAGCTGGCTCTTACGGGTTCAACCCGCCAGTTCGGTTTTGGTGCAGGCAATAGGGCTGCACCGATGCTGACAGACGCGCGGGTCACCATCACGAACTCTGTAAAATGCGGGTTTCGGTCATTCCATTCCACTGCCTGCTGACTAAGCTGATGGCATGGCCAGCGTGATGGAACTGCAGCAAGCAATTGCCCGGCACGGTGATGCCGGCGTTACCCCTACGCTTATTCCACGGGTTGCGCTGATGCGCTCCGAGAGCGTCAGCGCCGCTTCTGAAGTGTTTCACGAGGCGTGGCTGCTGGTGATTGCCCAAGGCCAGGCACGGATGCGCCTCGGTGGGAAGTCATTCGAGCTGTCTGCGCAGCGCTATGCGGTGACATCGGTGCATCTAGCGATGACCGGGGAGGTCCGCCAGGCAAGTCCCACGCAGCCCTTTCTTGGGGTCGCTCTGACCTTGGCTCCGGCCATGTTGGCTACGGTCCTGTTGGAGATGGGCGAGCAGGTGCATGCAGCCCAGTCACCCGTTGGCAAGGTCGTAGACGATCTGCGCGATGAACTGCTTGATCCACTGGCACGCTTGGTGGGGCTGCTGAACCGGCCAGCCGATATCCCGGCGCTGGCCCCCCTGTATGAGCGGGAGATTCTGTACCGGCTACTGCTTGGCGGTCAGGGTGCACTGCTGAGGCAGCTCGCTTTATCCGACAGCAGGCTGGCACGGATAGGCAACACGATCAGCCAGATCCAGCGCGAGTACGCATTGCCGATGCAGATTGAAGCACTGTCAAGAAGCGCGGGGATGAGCCTGTCTACGCTGCATCGCCACTTCAAAGCGTTGACTGGCATGAGCCCTTTGCAGTACCAGAAACGACTGCGGTTGCAGGAGGCGCGACGCCGTTTGGTCGTGCAGGAAGACAGCACTGCGAATATTGCGTTCGCTGTCGGCTACGAAAGCCCTTCCCAGTTCAGTCGTGAGTACAAAAGGTTGTTTGGCGTCGCGCCCTCGCGTGACGCTATCGCGTTTCGCGACAGCGTATTGTCGCCCAGTCGAGCCAGGTGATGCCTGTACCCTGGTGTCGCAGGGCACCCAAGATTGACCGGATGAGGCAAGAATCTGGCGATATCGGGCTATCGCAGCCATATGGCTTGCCCCTAATCTGCTGCCCTATGTGACGCCGCTGTAGCTGGCGTGCAGTCGACCGAGTTGCGGCAGAAGACGCTGGCGGACTCTTAAGAGTTTGATCCGGCGCAAAGGCGGGCTGAGCAACCAGGGCCAACGGTGGTCGGCGAACGAAGGCAGCATCTACTTATCTCCTTGGTCCAGGTGATCTGCTGCCTTGGTCCACCACCTACAACTTCCACAACGCATCCACCTCCAACTGCAGGGATCTCATCATGAAAGCATCTGTTGTCAATTCCATTGGGGGCACCTTTGCTGTGCAGGATCTACTGCTGGATCAACCACTCGGCCGCGAGGTGCTTATCGATGTAAAAGCCTCGGGTCTATGTCACAGCGATCTTACGGTCGCAAGCACAGGGCTAGGTTACGCAACGCCACTGGTACTCGGGCACGAAGTCGCAGGTGTTGTTGCGGCCGTTGGCGACGACGTCAGTGAGTTCAGCGTGGGTGATCACGTGGTCGCCAGTTTGATCCAGTTCTGTGGCAAGTGCGTACAGTGCCTCTCTGGCCATACCCATGGCTGCCTGCACCCCGAAGCGACCTTGCGCGGAGAAAGTGAGCATCCGCGCCTGCGCGACCCGGACGGCACTGCGGTGAATCAAGGGTACGGACTTGGCGGCTTTGCGGCACAGGTGCTGGTACACGAAAATCAGATTGCCTTGGTGCCAAAAGCGCTGCCCTTCGAGCAAGCAGCGTTGATTGGCTGCGGGGTGCTTACTGGTGCTGGGGCCGTGCTCAATACCGCCAATGTGCAGCACGGACAGACCGTCGTCGTCATCGGTGCCGGTGGGGTTGGTCTCAGTGTCATCGGCGGTGCGGTGCTTGCAGGTGCTTCCCGGATCATCGCCGTCGATGTTGCCGCCGGCAAGTTGGCGCGGGCCAAGGAGTTCGGCGCAACCGATGTTGTTGACTCCAGCCAGGTTGATCCGGTTGCGGCAGTAAAAGCGCTGATACCGTCAGGAGCGGACTATGTGTTTGACGTCGTCGGAATACGCCAAGTGATAGAACAAGGCTTGCAGATGTTGGGCAAGGGCGGTGGCATCTACCTCATTGGCGTTGGCAACGGTGCGACAAGTCTAGAGCTGCAAACGTTCAGCTTGCTTTTCAACCAGAACCGGATCGAGACGGTTTACATGGGGTCGTCCAACCTCAAGCGCGACATACCGTTTTACGCGGACATGGCGTTGGCCGGGCGCTTGAACCTGGCCGGGCTGGTATCAAAGCGCATCGCGCTGTCGCAGATCAATGAAGGCTATGAGGAACTGAAGAACGGCTCGATTGCCCGCGTGGTAATTACCGACTTCGAGCACTGATGGCGAATAGGGGCACACCTCAGTGCTTTTTGCGGTGCCTACTCGCACTGCCATGCGGGCTGCGTCGACAGCCCATTGCAGTTCATATGCGCAACGCGTCAACCACCAGTGCGAATGCCGCCGAGTGTTGGCGGCGGCTGGGGTAGTACAGGTGGTAACCGGGGAAAGGTGGGCACCAGTTCTGCAGCACACGGATCAGCCGACCTTGCTCGATATGAGTGCCAAACTCCTCCTCTGGCAGGAAGGTGATACCCAGGCCATCCAGCGCCGCCTGCACCATCGGCGGTGAGGTGTTGAATACCGCCTGGCTTTCCACGCGCACGTTCACCTGCCTGCCGTTGCGCTCAAATTCCCAGACGTACATGCCGCCCGACGTAGCGAAGCGGATGTTGATGCAGTTGTGCAGGGTCAGGTCGGCCGGAACTTTGGGGATAGGGTTGTTCTCGAAATAAGCCGGTGATGCCGCCGCCGCCATGCGCACCTTGGGGCTGATCGGCAAGGCAATCATGTCCTTGTCGATGCTCTCGCCCAGCCGCACGCCGGCATCGAAGCGATCGGCGACGATGTCGCGCAGCGCGTAGCTGACGTCAAACTCAATGCGGATGTCCGGGTAGCGGTGCATCAACGGCAGCAGCTTGGGCAGCAGGATGGTCTGCAGCGAGTGGTCGCCACAGGTCAGGCGCAGCGAGCCGGCTGGTTTGTCACGTAGTTCCGTGAGGGCATCAAGTTCGGCTTCGATCTCGTCGAAGCGATTGCCGATGGCCAGCAGCAGCCTTTCGCCTGCCGGAGTGGGCGAGACGCTGCGGGTGGTACGGGTGAGCAGGCGTATCTGCAACCGCTCTTCCAACGCCTTGATGGCCTGGCTCAGCGCGGACTGCGACACACCCAGCAACGCGCCTGCGCGGGTGAAATTCCCTTCACGGGCGACGGTGACAAAAGCCAGCAGGTCATTGAGGTTACGTCGTGCCATGGCGGCAGTGTGGCATGGTCGATTGATTAGTTCAGCTAATAGTGGCTAGAAGCATTGATTACCTTTTCAACCGAGTCATCCCGATGGACAATGGCTGCCAACCCCCAAAGTCACTGCCGGAGTTCCCATGTCTGTCAAAGCCTATGGCGCCTATGCCGCCGACAAGCCGCTGGAGTCGATGGATATCAGCCGCCGCGCGCCCGGTGCGCATGATGTGCAGATTGACATCGCCTATTGCGGCATCTGCCATTCCGACCTGCACCAGGTGCGCTCCGAGTGGGCAGGTACCCAGTACCCCTGCGTGCCAGGCCATGAAATCGTCGGCCGGGTTGCGGCGGTCGGTGCGCACGTAAGTGGCTTCAAGCCAGGAGATCTGGTCGGGGTCGGCTGCATCGTCGACAGTTGCCAGCACTGCGACGACTGCGACGCCGGGCTGGAGAACTACTGCGATGGCATGGTTGGCACCTATAACGGTGCGACCGCGGATGCACCGGGCTGGACGCTGGGCGGTTATTCGCAGGAAATCGTGGTCCATGAGCGCTATGTGCTGCGCATTGGTCATCCGGAGGATCAGTTGGCTGCCGTCGCGCCGCTGCTGTGTGCCGGCATCACCACTTACTCGCCGCTGCGCCATTGGAACGCTGGCCCGGGCAAGACCGTGGGCGTGGTCGGCATTGGCGGTCTGGGCCATATGGGTATCAAGCAGGCCCATGCGATGGGCGCGCATGTGGTCGCCTTCACCACTTCCGAATCCAAGCGCGAGGCGGCTCTGGCGCTGGGCGCGGATGAAGTGGTGGTGTCGCGCGACCCGGCGGCGATGGCTGCCAAGTCCAATCAGTTCGACTTGATCGTCAACACCGTGGCAGCGCCGCACGACCTCGATGCCTTCCTGGCGCTGCTCAAGCGCGACGGTGCAATGGTGTTGGTTGGCGCGCCAGCGACGCCGCACCCGTCCCCCAATGTGTTCAACCTGATCATGAAGCGCCGTACCCTGGCCGGCTCGCTGATCGGCGGCATTCCGGAAACTCAGGAAATGCTGGATTTCTGTGCAAAGCACCGGATCGTGGCGGATATCGAGCTGATCCGTGCCGAGGAAATCAACGAAGCCTATGAGCGTATGCTCAAGGGCGACATCAAGTACCGCTTCGTGATCGATAACGCCACCATGGCTGGCTGAGCCGGGTTGTCGACTCGATGATCATCTGCAGCGTTGGTCGTGACGGCCAGCGCTGCAGTGAAGTCTCACCATGCACCATGGCTGGCGTCGGCTTTCACCACAGAGATGGCCAGGCCGCTGGGCCGAGTGCATATTGCTGATCACGCGGATCAGCGCGCGGCGCCCGTATCTTCCGTAGGAAACCAGCCAACGCACTTTCGTGGTTCAAGGCACCAAGGACTGTTGGTGGTCAGATATGCCTGCCTGCCGGACGCAGCGCAATCCGGCAACTTGACGTCAGCGCTACCAGCGAATCACTGGCCGCTCGGGCGCATCATGCGAAGGGAACAGGGGAAGCACAAACTCCGACAGTTCCTGCAGGACGTCCTGCGGCGGGCGCTGACTGAACTGGATTCCCAGGGCGGCATGATTGACGCCCGCATGCTGCCATTCGCCGAGCAGATCGATCAGGCCGTTGCGGCCTGTCCGCAAGGTGTAGCCGCCATCGATAGGGGTTCTGGGGTGATTGGGATCGTCCACCAGATCGATCCACTCATTGGTGACATGTGGACGGAACCCGCCATCCTCGATCAGCCCGCGCCAGGCACGTATTTTCTCGGCCAGGCGTTTCGGGCCGGCGGCGTGGTGGGTGGCGTCCGGGTAGGTCAGCCAGCCATCGGCATGTTCGGCAACCCAAGGCAGCGATTGCCGCGACGTTCCGGTTACCAGCAGCGGCACGGTGCCGGCCACCGGTTTGGGCAGCAGTTCAACGCCTTGGGCGCTACCCAGGCGCGAGTTGATGTTCACCATGCCCGGCTGCATCAGTCCGCGGACGTAGTTGACCGCATCTGCGAAGCGCTCGGCTCGCTGGCCGTGGTCGATGCCATACGCTGGAAACTCAACCGGCCTGTCGCCCGAAGCGATACCCATCACCAGCCTGCCGCCGGACAATTGGTCAATAGTGGTTGCGGACTTGGCCAGGTCAATGGGGTGCCGCAGGGAGAAGATGGCGCTGCCGGTGGCCAAGGCGATGTGCTCGGTCTGTGCAGCAAGGAACGCCAGGTAGGTGAACGGGTCGAAGATTTGCCCGGCATCGCCGAACAAGGGGTCGAACAAAGGAACATCACGGACCCAGACCGCGGCGAAGCCGGCACGATCAAGTTGACCAACCAGCGCTGACTGTCCGGCCAGGACTTGCATGTCACCGCGATAGAAGCGCAGCGGCAGGAAGATGCCAAGGCTCAACATGTCCTGACGGAACATTCGTTGGTAACCGCGATGACTCGCAAATGCGGGGGCGGAGGCGCCTTTGAGTGTTGGTTGCATGGCGATGCTGTTGTTCAAGGAGTGCATGTTCTGGTTCTCTTTCATGGGCCGGTCGCCGGTTCAGGGATAAGTACGCCGCGCTGCACTGCCGGCCGCGCGGCGACACGGGCGTGCCAAGCGCTCAAGTGCGGATAGGCGCTGAAGTCGAGGTCGATGACCCGGGCGATATGCGTCCAGCCGAAGCCGGCGATGTCAGCAATGGAGTATTCGGTTCCGGCCAGCCAAGGCCGGTCAGCCAGGCGCTGATCCAGGGTCGCGAAAAACTCATTGCTCAAGCGTCGATAGCGCTCAATGGCTGCCGGAAGCGGTTCGCTGGCGAACATCTCGAAGTGCACCCGTTGGCCAAGGATCGGTCCAACGCTGGCGGCATGGAACATCAGCCAGGCTAGCGCCTCCCATCGTGCGATCGGCTCTTTTGGCAGAAGGCGGCCGCTCTTGTCTGCCAGATAAAGCAGGATGGCGGCCGATTCGAAAACGGTGACGCCGGCGGATTCGTCCACCAATACCGGAATGCGTGCATGCGGGTGCAGCTTCAGGAAATCCGGGTGCCGGTGTTGGCCGTCGGCTATGCGCACGTGATGCAGTTGATAGGGCAGTTCGAGCTCTTCCAGCGCGATGCTTATCTTGAAGCCGTTTGGCGAGCTGTCGGTGTAGAGATGAAGTGATGGGCCTGACACTAAATTGTCCTTGTTGAGGGCGTGCGCATTGCACGCCACGGGGCGCGGTTCAGTTGGCGCGGGCGGGGGAGGCGTCGGTGAGTGCTTCTGTTGGCCAGCCGCCGCCGAGGCTGCGTATCAGCTGGATGGTCGTGTGGACGAGGTCGCCGTCAACGCGTACAACTGCAAGTTGCTGCTTCAATGCAGTGCGCTCAGCATCGATGTGCTCGAGCTGGTGTATTGCACCTTCTTCATAGCGACGCTGGCTGAGTTGAGCTGCCCGCGCTGCGCTTTGATGGGCCGTGTGGACTGCTGTTCGTTGCTCAGCCAGGGAGCGGCGCTGGACCAGCCTGTCCTCAACGTCCTGGAAAGCTTCGAGCACTACCTGCCGATACTGCGCAGCTTCCTCGTCATGGCGAGCAGTTGCATGGGCAATTTTTGCCTTGCGTCGACCGCCATCGAACAGTGGGAGCTCCAGCCCCATGCCAAACAGGAACGTTCGGCTCGACCAGCGCAGAAGCTCGCCGAGCGCGGACGACTCGCCACCCGCAGCACCGGTGAGCAGCAAACGTGGAAAGTACGCAGCACGGGCGGCACCCACCCTCGCGTTTGCCGCTGTCATCGCACTTTTTGCAGCGGCGATATCCGGCCGTCTTTGCAGCAACATTGAGGGAATGCCTGCGGGGACAACGGGGGGCGAGAACTGCAGCGGTTGCACCGGCAACTCGAACTCAGCGGGGGCGTAGCCAAGCAGGCTGGCCAGCGCATGTTCGGCGAGTACTCTGTTCCGCTGTGCAGTCAGCAGTTCGGCGCTGGCGTTGTCGCGTTCGGAGCGGGCCCGCAGTGATGCCAACTCGTCATGCTGTCCCGCAGCAATGGCGGCCTGCGCGAGGAGATGGTCACGCTCCCACAGCGCAAGCCCGTCAGCGAGCACCGCCACCTCCGCGTCCAGTGCGCGGACGCGGAAGTAGCTGTCGGCGACGTCGGCCTGCAAGCGGAGCAGCACGTGGCGATACAGGGCTGCCTGCCTTGTGCTGTCGGCGATTGCTGCCGTTGTTTCGGCGGCAATACGTCCCGACAGGTCCACCTCGTAGCCAACTTCAGCGCTGGCTCTCCATCGTTTGCCGGGCGTGGCTGCGGATGCCTCCGAAGCGCGGTCACGGATACCACCGAAGCTCCCAGCGAGTGTGGGCAGGAACGCAGCACGCTGCTCGCGTTGCAGGGCGTGTGCTTGCTGCAGGCGCGCCAGTGCGGCCTGCAGATTGGGGCTGGCCTCCTGCGCCCGCGCTTGGTAGCTGTCAAGCAACGGATCGTTGAAGACTGACCACCAGTTCGCGTGCAGTGATATGTCATTGCTCGCATCGATTGGCGCGGCGGCTTTGCCCAGCACGCTTCCATGGCGATAGTGCTCGGGGACGGATATCAGTGCTGAGCTCGATTGCGGGACGGTAGAGCAGCCAGCTGCGGTAGTGGCCAGCAGTACCGCAATGGACAAGCTTCGCAGGCGCGCAGGAGCGATTGTTGCCAAAGGCTTCTTCATGCCAGCTCTCCTGCAGCGGTAGCGGCGGGTTCGGCGGCCAGTTGACGGCCAAAGCGCGCATACACCGCCGGTAGAACGAATAGCGTGAATGCCGTTCCGACGAGCAGGCCTGACACCAGCACCACGGCAATGGCACGTTGGCTGCCGGCACCCGCGCCGGTGGCGAAGAGCAGTGGCAGCAAGCCGCCAACCATGGCTGCAGTGGTCATCAGGATTGGGCGCACGCGGGTGCGTGCTGCTACCAGTACTGCTGCGGTGCGGTCCAGACCCTGGCTACGTTGCTGCGCGTTGGCGAACTCAACGATCAGGATGCCGTGCTTGGCAATCAGGCCGATCAACGTCACCAGTCCGATCTGGGTATAGATATTCAAAGTACCGAGTCCGAAGAACAACGCGATCAAGGCGCCGAACGCGGCCAGTGGGACCGTGGTGAGAATCAGCAAAGGGTCGCGGATACTTTCGAACTGCGCTGCAAGTACCAGGAAAATGAAGACCAGTGCGAATGCGAAGGTGATCGCGAAGCCGCCTTGTTCCTGCAGGTACTGGCGGGATTCGCCAAGGAAATCTACTTGATGGCTGCCAGGTAGTTCTGCTGCAGCAAGTTGCAATACCTGCACGGCCTGCCCCAGGGTGACACCTGGCGCTGGCACCGCCACCAATGTGGCACTGTTCATCTGGTTGTGCTGGGTCAGTGCATTGGCTTCCACGCCGTGCTCCAGGCTGACAACCGAGGACAGTGGCACCTGGCTGCCCGAGGAACTGCGCACGTGGAATAGTGTCAGCATCTCTGGCGTCAAACGCTGCGCGCGCGGTGATTGCGGGATGACGTCGTAGGCACGGCCCTGTGCACCGAAGCGATTGACATAGGACTCGCCGACCAACCGGGCCAGGGTGTCGCCAATCTCCTTCATGCTTAGGCCGAGATCATGTGCGCGCGAGCGATCGATGCGCACGTTGACGGTGGGACTGGCAAAGCTGAGGTTTGAGTCAACGAAGGCAAATTTGCCACTGGCCGTGGCGGCGGATTTCAGCGTCTGCATCGCCGTGTGGACTGCTTCATGCCCGTCCGACGAGGCCAGCACCATCTGTACCGGGAACCCGCCTGCCGAGCCGGGCAAGGGGGCCGGCAGGTAGGCTGAGCCGGAGATGCCTTCGACCCCAGCCAGGGTTTCCTGCAGCGAGTTCATGATCTCGGTAGAGGTGCGCTCGCGCTCGCCCCACGGGGTCAGCATCACTCCGCCCCAGCCCAGATTGAGAGCGCTACCGACGCCTTGCACCATGTAGGTGTTCCTGGCCTCCGGGATGCCATTCAAGGCGGTCGCCACGCGTGCAGCTTGGCCTTCGAGGAATTCCAGATTGGCGGACTGCGGGGCCTTCATGTCGACCACGATCTCGCCTTGATCCTCGGTAGGTGCCAGCTCGGATTGCAGCCCATTGAACAGCACCGGCAGGCATAGCATGGCGCCAGCACCGAGCAGGAGGATCGGGCGGGTGTCGCGCAATAGCCGCGAAAGCAGGCTGTGGTAGGCGGTTACCACACGGGTGGTGGTGCGCTCTACAATCTGACCAAAGCGGCCCGGGTGTTCCTTGCGCAGCAGCTTGGAAGCCACCATTGGTGAGATCGTCAGCGCAACGATGGCCGAGACAAGCACTGCCGCCGCCAGCGTGAACGCAAACTCGCGGAACAGCGCGCCGGTCAGTCCGCCGACCAGGCCGAGGGGCGCATAGACCGCCACCAATGTGGCCGCCATGGTCAATACCGGCCCGGCGATCTCGCGCGCGCCATTGATTGCTGCGCTTCGTGGTGCCTCGCCATCTTCAATGCGCCGGTGCACGTTCTCCACTACTACGATGGCGTCATCCACCACCAGGCCGATCGCCAACACCATGGCCAGCAGCGTCAGCAGGTTGAGGCTGAAACCCAACGCAAACATGATGGCTGCCGCACCCAGCAGCGACAATGGAATGCTCAGCATCGGCACAGCGACGGCGCGTACGGAACCCAGGAACAGGAAAATGACCAGTACGACTTCCAGGCTGGCGATGATCAGTTTGGCCTTGACGTTACCAACCGCTGCGTCGATGAACACGGTGACGTCATAGGGGATCGCCATTGTCGTGCCGGCAGGCGGGTCAAGATCGTCCAGCACGGCGCGCACTTCACGCGAGATGGACAGCGGGTTGCCACCTGGCGTGGCCATCACTTCAAGATAGACAGCGTCGCTGCCATTCATTCCCGCGGTCTGATTGCGGCTTTGCGCACCAATCTCGACCGACGCCACGTCCTGCAGACGTACCAATCCACCACTGGACTTCACCACCAGCTGGCGGAAGCCTTCGACGCTGTCCAGCTGGGTGTCCGTGCGCACGTTGGAGACCACCAACATACCTTTGACCTGCCCGGGTGCGGCCTGATAATTGTTGTCGGCGATTGCAGCATCAACGTCGGCGCTGGTGATGCCGTGCGCTGCCATGCGCAGCGGGTCGAGCCAGATCCGCATCGAAAGCGTCTGCCCACCGAGCACGTTCACCGCTGCAACGCCTTCCACCGTGGTCAGGCGAGGACGCACCACACGCATGAGGTAGTCGGTGGTTGCGGTGGCGGCCTGTCCGTCGGGAGCGGTGAAGCCTGCGTAGACCACACCAATTGCGCCTGGTGCCTGGCGCACGACAACCGGGTCATATGCCTCTTCCGGCAACAGGTAGCGGACCTCGTTGACCTTCGCCAGCACTTCGGTCAGCGCAGCGTCGGAATCCGCGTTCAGGCGCAGGTGTGCGGTGATGGTGCTGCGACCTTGCTCGGATGATGATGTGAGGTATTCGACGCCCTGTGTGGTGGCAACGGCCTGAGCCAGCGTGGTGGTGACAAAGCCCTGCATCAGGTCAGCTGGAGCGCCTGGGTACTCGGTGGTGACGGTCACCACGGCACTTTCGATGCGTGGGTATTGGCGCAGTGGCAGATCCAGCAGTGCACTCAGGCCAACCAGTACGATCAACAGTGCAAAGGCGGTGGTAAGTACAGGGCGTCGAATGAAGAAGTCGGTAAATGCCACCGTTAGCGCTCCTTGCCTGCGGCAGCAGCGGCAACTGTAGTTGTTGCTGTACCCGTGCTTACCTGCACGCCATCGCGCAGGTTGATCTGGCCGGAGACGACCACTAGTTCGCCAGCTTTCAGGCTGCCGCTGTGCAGTGCTACGCGATCGCCGTGGCGCGCGCCGGTTTTCACTGGTAGCAGATGTGCCTGCGTCGTGCCCTGCTTGTCGCGGACGACATAGAGCGAGTCGCCAGACAACGAAGCGCTTATTGCGATTGCTGGCACGGTGACTGCCGGCGGATCCGCCGGTAGGGTTACCTGGACACGCGCGAACGCGCCAGGCCAAAGCTTGCCGGTATCGGCGGTGGTGATGGTGGCACGCACATTGACCATGCGATCGTCCTGATCTACCTGCGGATCGATCGCTGTGATGGTGCCGGCGACAACGCTGTTGGCTACCCCATCCGTGCTCAGCTGCACTGCAATTCCCGTACTCAATTGAGGGAGGAAACGCTCGGAAACCCGGAAGTCAACGTGCAGATTGCGTAGATCGGTCAGCGTGGCGATCGCGGTCCCCGGTTCGATGAACTGCCCGAGATCGACCTGGCGCACGCCCAGTTCACCATCAAACGGGGCGCGCACACGACGCTGCGCGATCTCTGCCTGTATCTGCGCTACCTGCGCGTGTTCCTGCGCATGACTGGCCTGGTGCTGCTCGTACTCCGCACGCGACAGGACCTGCTCTTTCAGTCGATCTGCGCGCGCCAACCTGGCGTCGGCCAAGGTCGCTGCAGCACGATGGCGGTCCAGTTCGCGTTGCAAAGGTACGTCATTGAGTTGTACCAACGGTGCCCCGGCTTTGACGTGCTGGCCACTGGCGAAGTGGATGGCAGTGATGCGACCGGCTACTTCTGCTGCTACAAGTACCTGCTGATCGGCCACCACGGTGCCAATCGCTTCGATCTGTTTTGGCAGGGCTTCGCTTCTTGCTGCTTCCACCAGGACCGGAACTACGACCGGGGCGCCCGCAGCTGTGGCTGCAGTGGCGGCAATGCGCTTGCGGTAGACGTCAAAGAGTGTCAGCGCGATGAGCAAGCTGATTACCCCGATCACAATTGCGATCAGGACGGTGCGGCTGGCGCGGTGGTTGCGGATGCGAGCGTTCATCGCCACGCTCCTGTGGTGGTTCCAGAGTTCATTTCAACTGATGTCCAGAGATTGGGATGGGCCGCAGTCTAGGTGTCGCTGATCAACCGGAAAAACGATTTAATCTCCGAGTCAAAAGTAGACAGGCTAATCTTCTGGTTCATCAATAACCGTCGCTGCCGAACAACCGGCCTTGACGGAGCGAGCCTTCGTGGGCGAGCAGGGCGGCCTTGCGTTCCAGCCCAGCGCTGTAGCCCGACAGGGAGCCGTCAGTGGCGACGATCCGATGGCAGGGGATGATGATTGAGATGGGATTGAGCGCGTTGGCACGGCCTATCGCGCGCGCCGATGAAGCGGGCTGCAGTTGTCGCGCCAGCGCGCCGTAAGTGGTGGTGGCGGCAAATGGAATTTCCGTCAGATGCTGCCACGCATGCCGTAGAAACGGGCTTCCGCGGGGTGCCAAGGGTAGGGTGAACACGCGCAGTTCGCCACTGAAGTAGCCATCAAGTTGAGCAGCTACAGCGGCGACAGCTGCTGGGTCCAGGCGCAGTGGTTGCGACCACTCCAGGCAGCCGGCAGCGCGCTCGTCATCAACAAAATCCAGGCGCAGCAACGCGCCAGAGCGGTCCACGATGGCCAGCATCTGGCCCAGCGGCGTCTGGATATGGCCAGCGATCAGGGGCTCCTGCAGGGGCTGGAGTTCAGGCCTGTTCCGGTTCTTCACAGATTTAGCTTTCCTTACTTTCAGTGGTGCCTCATGCTGACGTTCTGCTGGATGCACCGACAGCCATATTTTCTAAACCACAAGCTCAGGAAAACTAATCATGGGAGCGGTCCTGCCGTTGTTGGCACTGCGCGCATTTGTAGAGACAGGCCGGCACGGCAGTTTGAAGGCCGCCGCGGAAGTCATGGGCGTTACCCCAGGTGCGGTGAGTCAGCAGTTGAAACTGCTGAGCGATCGAACCGGTGTCACCCTGTTCACCCGCAATCGCCACGGTGTTGCGCTCAGTCCTGCGGGCGCGCAGGTGTATCCAGCGTTGCTTCGCGCCTTCGATAGCATCCAGGACAGCATGGCTGTGCTGGAAGCAATCAATGGGCGGCAGACCCTTACCATCAGTACAGTGCCGGGGTTTGCTGCGTCCTGGTTGGTGCCACGTTTGGGCCGCTTTACCGAGAAGCACCCGGACATAGAGGTGCGTGTTGAAGCCTCCTCTGCTTTGGTTGATCTACGCCGTGACCGGATCGACATCGCGATTCGTCACGGGCTTGGCGCGTACCCGGGGCTGGTTTCACGACACCTGGCTTCGCCGGTCTTCCTGCCAGTGGCGAATCCTGGGTTGCTGGCGGGCGGCAAGCCGATCCGCAAGTCAATCGATTGTCTCAAGTACCCGCTATTGCAGGACTCGGATCGCAGTGATTGGCGCCTTTGGTTCAAAGCGCTTGGTGTGACGGGTGATCCGCGTATTGAGCGAGGCCCAGCGTTCGATGACGACGTTCTGTTGATCCGCGCGGCGGAGGCGGGGCAGGGCATTGCGCTGGTGCGCGATGTGTACGTGCAGGCGGAGGTGGCCAGCGGCCGCCTGGTGGTCGCGCTGGACCAGCCCTGGCCCACCGAGTTTGCCTACTACGCCGTGACCCTTCCCGGAGCAGACGAGAAACCGGCCATCGCCGCATTTCTGTCCTGGGTGCAGAACGAAGCTCAGGGCAAAGATGCATTGGCTTGATTTCAGACTGCTGCCACAGTCGCGGCAGCGCGGCATAGATAGCTGAGCTGCCGGTTGGGCAGAACGCGTTGCTTGTGAGGTCGCCAAGCAACCGTCCATCGTGAAGCTTGAGCCTTGGGGGTTCGTGCTTGCTGCATGCCGACGCGGACGCCACAGCGTTGAAAAACGGTTCGCGTGCTGGTTCCGCGACAAAAAATTATTGCTGGAACCCCTTGACCTTCCAATGGCGGGAATCTCTAGACTTCGCGCTGACACAGGGGGGGCAATGGAGGACGCAGGGAGTTCGGCGCGCCATTGCCGCCAAGTCCATTCGTTCGAATCACCTTTCGCACGCGATGCAGTCCAGCTTTGGTCTCAAACCGAAGCGCGGCATGAAAAGACACCACAATAACGATGAGGACGTCGTCATGAACAATGCTTCCAGCCCGCATGCAATCGTCTACACAACACCAACTTGCCCTGACTGCCGAATGCTCAAGGATTGGCTCAGCCGTGCGGGAGTGACGTTCGAGGAACGCGACCTGACCGACCCGGCGATCAGGGACGAGGCCAAGGCGCGTACCGGTGTGCGTGTTGCTCCGATCACCTTGGTAGGCGAGCAGGTCTTCTACGGTACGTTCGCCTCGCAAAAACCAGGTTTGGTCGAGGCGCTCGGCTTGTCGAACACTGCCTGAGTAGCTGCCATGACGAATCACCTTGAAGTCCTGCAGACCGGTGTCATCATCGCGGTGCCGGCAGGCGTCACGATTCTGGACGCCGCGCTCGCCAATGGAATTGCCTATCCACACGGATGTCGCTCGGGTCGCTGTGGGTCGTGCAAAACCCGCCTCGTCAGCGGGCAGGTCGAATGTCTCGAACACAGCCGCTTTGCGTTGACGCAGGAAGAGAAATCTCAAGGATTGGTTTTGGCCTGTCGTGCCATTCCAACAACGGATGGGGTCGTCAGCTGGCTTGATGACGATCAGGTTGTTACGCATCCGCTCCGCCGCCTGAACTGCAAGGTGACGCTGATTGAAGCAGCTACGCACGACATCAATCGTATCCAGGTGGCCAACGATGAGGGCGAACCGTTGAGCTTTGCTCCCGGCCAGTATGTTCGTCTCACCATCCCTGGACTGCCAGGCCGTGATTACTCTATTGCCACCCCATCCGGGAGCGAGGTGTTGGAGTTCCACGTTCGTCGAGTGCCCGGCGGGGTGGTGAGTGAGCCCATCCATGCGCAGCTGAAGCTGGGTGCCCCAGTGCTGGTTGAAGGCCCATTTGGATCTTCGTTCCTGCGCGAACAGCACGGTGGGCCAATGCTATGCATCGCCGGCGGCTCGGGTCTTGCACCGATCAAATGCATCGTTGATGCAGCATTGGCGAATGGTATGCGCCAGCCGATACATGTCTACTTCGGCGTTAGAAGCAGCAGAGATCTTTACCTCGTTGAGCATTTCCAGAATCTGACGGGGCAGCATTCCAACCTGACATTCACCCCCGTGCTGTCAGATGTCTCCGGGGAAAGTACTTGGCGCACCGGGCTGGTCACAGAGGCTGTTGCAGAAGACCTGCAGGATCTTGATGGCTGGAAAGCCTATTGCGCGGGACCGCCCGGGATGGTTGAAGCGGCCATCCGGATTACCAAGGCCAATGGTCTGCGGTCGGGAGATCTGCACGCGGATGTGTTCCATACGCCGGGATGAGGACTCTATGGGCTCCTGGGAGCATGGGCTCGCTCCTGGGTCCATCAACAAAGGAACGCACAAGCGTGCACGGAAAAGTCGTCATGGAAAGTGGTGCTCATGATGCTACCCGGCGCTGATGGCGCGTTACGCTTACAAACGCGGGGCTAGTTGGTCCAGCAGGTTGGGGGGCTTGGCCTGCTGCTATTTTCTGGAGACATAGGGCTGGTCCGGCACGGACCAGCGCCATGGCAGATCCACGGCTTTGGATATCCCAACACGAGGACCTATTACCGGCGTGGCAGGTGGGGGCATTCCATCGGACACAATCCGGATGCCGCGATCACCGCTCACCAGATCAGCGCCGTCATACGTGCGGTCAATTCCGAATGCTTGAGAAAGTTTCCCAGGGCCGTTGGCCAGATCGATAGGACGCTTTGCAGCAGGCCTGAGCAGATACATGAGCTCCAACTTGTCCAAGGGTTGCGCTGCCCTGAGCAGCACGCCGACACCCTCACCGACCTCGCCGCAGACTGCATTGCTTCCCCAGTGCATGCCATAGGTGAAGTAGACATATAGATGCCCCGGAGGGCCGAACATCGTTGCGTTGCGCGCGGTCTTGCCGCGGAATGAGTGAGCAGCGGGATCTTCGCTGCCGGCGTAGGCCTCCACTTCAACGATGCGCGCACCGCGGCCGTCGTCATGTAGCAGGATCTTGTTCAGCAGCTCCGGCGCCACCACAGTGGGATGCCTGCGATAGAACTCGCGTGGCAGCACCAGCTTGCGTTCAAGAAGAGACTTCATGTGCCGATCCTACCCGCAACCAAGAGCCTGCGCGTGGGCCCGCTGTCAGCAGGGCTCCTTGGGAAGTCCTGCCATCCACCTTCGATGCGTTCCAGTCGACGCCCCTGGATGCAGCGTTGCCCAGCGCGAAGTGGGGCAGGCCGGGATTGCTCCCACAGTAGTTGTCGCAGCCGAGCAACTTCCGCCGCGTCAACGCTGTCTGCGGCGGCCATCTGCCGTTCGAGTTGCTTCAATTCGGCTTCAATTTTCGCCTGCTGCTCTGGCGTGGGAGTCAGTGCACGTTCCTACGCAGCCACTTGCCGTCGTGCATTCCACTCGATCAAACCCATGGCGATCAGGATGGCTGCGATGACCAGGATGATCGCCCGCAACCAGAATCTGGACTCGTCCGAAGGCAGGGCATTGGCGGAATTTCGGGCCCCATGCCGGTGTCGTGGACGGATCTCCACCTCGCTGAGATCGGCATTGCCGAATGTTGGCTCCTGGCGTTTTCGTTCCATGAAATACTCCGGTACGGCTCTTACTCCATCCCGCAACTTGCCCCTGCGCAGGTCATCGTGTTGTAGTCCAGCAGCGTTGAATGACCTGGGTTGCCTGTGGGGCGCGGAACACCGTAGGGCACGATGAAGGTAGCCGAGTGGGCGCCGTACAGCCCCGCAGGAATCTGCATCGCTTTCAGCACGACGTAGCCGTTATGCAGGTACGACCGGCTACGCCGGTTGTCGCTCGCACCGGATACGGGCGGGACATCTTTCTTGTTTGCGGCGTCGTAGGCGACTTGCCATTCCTGTGCGTCGCTGGACCTCGCCTCACGCAGCAAGCCCTTGGCAACGGCATCGCGCAAGCCTGCTTCGCCGGCCAGCGGCGCGCTACGGTCGCGGAATTGGTCTGGAGACTGGCTGGCATCGGTCATCATCCCTGTACCGGTCGCAGCCCCTACGGGAACGAAGCCGTTGTTGGCGATAAATACGCGCGCCACTGGCTGACCAAACAGCCGTCGCGCGATCGGGTTGATCTGGTCAAGCTTGCGCTCGCTAAGATAGAAGTAGCCGCACGCGCCTTTGTTGTCGTAGCTGCTGTTCAAGCGAGGCACCGATGCCGGCAAGCCGGCAATGGTCTGCCGGTGATAGCCGCTGACCAACACACCGACGATACGCGTCTGTGGTGACCAGCCAATATTCCAGACGGTGGGCTCGTAAGCGCCGAGCATCAACACAACGGGGGCGCTTGTCTCGTTCACGGCGACGTCGATCTGGGTCGCCTCGTGGCCGCTTTGGTCTATCTGGTAGTCCAGCTTGCGGCCGGAATAGGCACCGGCGGCGTAGATGATGAACTTTGCAGGCAAGCCTGGCATTTCGCAGGCCGTAGGGCCAGAAGGGGGCGCTGCAGCGACGTTGGGTTGGAACGGTACCAGGCGGGCTTCTGTAGCCGGTACGGCGCTTTCGTTAGGCGGTGCCGATGCGCTGGTGGGAACAGATGAAACGGCGCCGCTTTTACTGGCAGGGTCGATATCAGCAGCGTGCGAAACAGGCGGGGGTGAAGCGTCCCCACCTGCATCCGCACCGGCAAGGCTTCCTCCCTGCCTTTCCTGCTCCTGCGGGCGATCAAGAAAACCACAGCCCGCCAACAACACCAGCGCGAACAGCATGCCCGCAGCATTCCCCGTGTTCATCAAAGATCCCCATGTCGTGGCGCAATCCTATGGCCAGGCGAGGGCGCTGTCGACTGCCCCAGCGGGTGCCGGGATGCAGGCCATCGGCAGTGCGGGAGATCTGCGGAAACAGGGGGGGGCTTTGGTCGCTGCGGAACGATTCGGAATCTGAGTTCGCTGCGCCGCCAATATTTGATGGCGCATCACCATATTCAGCGTTCTTTTGAATCGCCGATAGTTCTGCCCTATCCGCGGGGCCAGAACTACCGTTTCAATCAAGCTATGCCACCTCACCAATCGGTAGGCGCATAGTCCTTCAGGAACTGACCCCAGACGTGCTCACCGCTGTTGAAGCCGTGGATGATCGGGTCGACGATGCGGGCGGCACCGTCGATGATGTCCAACGGTGGGTGGAAGCGTTCTTCCTGCACCTTGCGGGCGGCCAGGCCTGCCGGATCTTCGTCGGTCACCCAGCCGGTATCCACGCTGTTCATATGGATGCCGTCGTTCTGGTAATCGGCCGCCGAGGTACGCGTCATCATGTTCAACGCGGCCTTGGCCATATTGGTATGCGGATGGCGGGTGGTCTTGAAGTTGCGGTAGAACTGGCCTTCCATGGCTGACACGTTGACGATGTGCTTGTCGCGTTCGGGCGTTGCCAGCATCAGCGGCTTCAGGCGGGCGTTGATGATGAACGGTGCGATGGCATTGACCAGCTGGGTTTCCAGCAGCTCCACTGACGGCACCTCGGCCATGCGCAGGCGCCAGGAGTTGCTGTCGCGCAGATCCACCTGCTGCAGATCCTGGTCCAGGCGGCCATCGGGGAATAGATGGCGCTGGCCCAATAGTTCGTCAGCCAGCAGCGGCACTTGCGATAGCTCGGCAGCGCGGGTCAAACCGTCAGTACCGACACCGTGCGGCGACGGCAGCGCGGCGGCCGCGACCGGCAGCAGGTCGGCGCTTCGCAGGCCCTCGTAGTTCCCGATCAGCTTGCGGATGGTTTCCGGCAGGCTCTGCACGGCAGCGGTTTCGCCGGCCATCATGTGCGCGTAGAACTGCGGCGGGCGGCGCACGGTCTGGCAGGCATTGTTGATGATGAAGTCCAGGCGCGTACGCGTGGCCAGCAGTTCACTGCAGAACGCTTCCACGCTGGGCGTGTGGCGCAGATCCAGCCCGTATACCTGCAGGCGATGGCCCCACACCGCGAAATCAGGTTCTTCGGCATAACGCGCCGCCGAGTCGCGCGGGAAGCGGGTGGTCACGATCAGTTCGGCGCCGGCACGCAGCAGCTTCAAGCCGGCCTGGTAGCCGATCTTTACCCGGCCGCCGGTCAGCAGCGCCACACGTCCGCGCAGGTCCGCGGTCTCGGTGCGCTTGATGTAGTTCAAATCGGCGCAGACCGGGCACATCTGGTCGTAGAAGTGATGCAGCTGGGTGAACTTCTGCTTGCACACGTAGCAGTGACGCAGTTCGGGCGAATGCACCGGCGCTTCGGCTGCAGCAGCGCCTTCACCATTGCTGGCATCGTGCAGGCCGGCGGCGTGCGGCGGGAAGTAGTTCGGGGTGCTGAATACCGGCTTGCGGCGCAGGGCGCGGATACCGGTCTGTTCCAGCAGTGCCTCGGATTTGCGCACCTTTTCCTGATGGCGCTCACGCGCCTGCTTTTTGAGCATCTGCCGGCGCGCCTTGGGTTCGGGATGGAAAACCTTGGCCACGACCTGATGCAGGCGCACGCGATCTGCTTCGGGCAGCGTATCGAGCATGCCGCGATCGGCTTCAATGGCCTCCAGCAGATCCAGCGCTTCGCGCAGGCGATCAGCCAAGGGCAGGGCAGGGGCAACAGCAGTGTCGGTGGTGTTCAAATGACAATCCGGAAAGTGCGGCGGCAAGCCGTGAATGGACAGCAGAGCGATGACCGCCTCGATGCGGGTCCATGCTGTAGCGGACCGGGAACGCCTGGTCGGCGGCAATTGTCCCAGATATCAGGGGGTTGGCGCCAATGCGGGCCGTTGTGGTCGGCTAAATCACCACTTTGCCCATGTTGAAGGCCACAAGGGCGGGAATTTGGCCGACGAGAACGCCTTCAGGAGCCTGACGTGCCTTTGCTGAACCGGCGGGCCGGGCAGAACCGTGGGCTGGGCAGAGCGGGAGAACTGTAAGTCCCTTTGAGAGACTGCTGGGAGGGGTCGGGCGTCAGCTGCAGTGCCAGTTCGCTCCGCTAACCGGCCAATGATGTGCGCGGGTCCACGCTGGGGCCCGCGCCCATTGGGTTACTGCGTCCCGCGAACCGCGAACTTGGCTTCGTTGTTCGTGTTGAGCCGGCCGAGCACGAAGTCCTGGCGGATCGCATCCGCCCAGATCTGTGCGATCAACCTGTATACCTCTTCGGTTGGATGGGCGCCGTCGCTGGTGGTGGTGGAGAACGCAATGGTGGGATCGGTGGGCGGAGCACCGTAACGCACCTGCACACCTTTCGGCTGGGCCTTGCGCAGAAGACCGTAGGCGTTGAGGTTCGTGCAGACATGCTCCATTGGGGTGTAGAGATCGACGATCCCGGCCCGGTTGTTGCGGAAGTTGGCACTGATCTCGGCAGCGAGCTCGTTGCCAAAATTCAGCGATCCTTCGTTGAAACCAAGGACCTTGTCCGTTGCCTCCTGCCCCAGATAGCGCACCGCACTCTGTGGGTTGGGCAGGTTTCCAAAGAGAAACGCGGCGCTGCTGTCCACTGCGATGATGTCCTGACAGATCTGGCTCATCTGCAGCGCGACTGCTTTCATGTCGGTGGGATCGCGCTCGTTGGTGACTAGATCGTTGAGCCCAAACCAGATCAGATAGAGACCGTTGCCGGCCGGCGGGCCATGAAGATGCAGGTCGTTGATGTACCTGTCCGCCTGTTCGCGGAACGTACCAAGCCCCGCCGCCCACCGATCGCCGCCCCCCATCGAGCCACCTTCAGCATAGTTGGCGTAGGCAAGCGGACTGTTCGCGGGGGAGCCGGTAGCGCTTGCCGGGTTCCAGGTAAGGTGCGGCAGCGCCGCTGTTTCTGAGGTGTTCTTGTCCACGCGAATCAGTGGTTGGCCTCCAGCCCACTCCCAGATGAAATCCGTCCAGTTGCGATTGTCGCTGTAGCGGTTTACCTGGTTGGTCCGCATCAGGCCGAACAACGACGCAATGGCGCCGGTGACAGTCTTCCGCTTGACCCCGATGTCGGACATGCTGTCGCCAAAGACGATCAGCCGCGAAATGTTGACGCTCATGGTTGCTCTCCCTGCATGGGTTTGGTTTTAGATCACGTCGTAGCCGCGGCCGATCAGGGTCGTGCCCTTGAACCGGTAGGTCTTGTTGCTGGGCCCCTCGAGGGCAACGTTCATGATCTCGCCCCACGGGTCCCATATCAGCCCGGTCTTGCACCAGGCCTTCAGGCGCAAACCCTGCGCATCACCAGGAACATCGACGGTCTGGTTCCAGCCGGCCGTTTTGTTGCCGGACTCCCACTTGCGGTCTACGACCGGGTTGCCACTGGCATCGGTCTCGCGCCAGGTGACCTCGGCTTTGGCAATGTAGGCGCCCCTGTTCTCGAATCTGACGAATCCGTTCGGGTAGCGAACGCACTGTGTCTCGGTGTATTCGGTGGGAAACCCGATCATCGCGAAGCGGTTGTCCTTGAGGAAGGCAACCTGGTAGGCCACCGGCAGGCCGGGGTTGTCCCTGCGGTAGGTGGCTCCGTTCTGGATGTAATCACGCAAGCCCTTCATCGCCTGATCGGAACTGCCTGTGAACACCGCCAGCGGCGTCTCGGCGCCGCCACCAATGGCGACCGCACTGAAGGTTGAGTTCTTGATGATCGACTGGTACTTCTGCGAAAGGTCGCTGCCTACTGTCACACCACCGGACGTCGCCTGTTCAAACGCGCCTTTCAGGTTGATCGAACTGTCGACGACCGAGGTCTCCATCTTCACCATCAGGATCCGGCCGTAGTCGACGCTGCGGACATAGGCTGGCGGGTGTTCGTTGCTGAAGCACTCCCGTGCTTGCTCGGTAGTCACAGAGTCGGCGAAAACGTTGGCCGCGCCTTCAGGGCTATCCATCGTCACGGTGTAGAAGACCTGTTTGAAGTAGGCCACGACAACGGATTTCTCCGTATTGCTCACCGCGCTGAACTGCGAAGAGATGTTGCCGCTTGCCCACTTGGAATGGAATCCCAGGTCGAGTGCGGTCTGTTCGGAGGAGAACGCTTGGGTGACCTGCATGAAGGAGCGCGCGGCGTTTACGTAACCTTGGCTCTTGGGATCGTTATTCCAGCTTTCGAGCACATCGTTGACGTATTTTTGGACCGAAGAGCCACTGGGCATGACTTTACGGTGCGCATTCTTCAATCCGGGCAGGTCAATGGACAGAGTGCATTCCCTGCGTTCGAGGGCAGCCAGTGGTGTGGGCCTGCCTTCCATCAGGTCCTCGTCAGCGAGGATCAGCGCGCCCGGAAATACCACGCCAGCTGCCGGGCTCATGATCGCGACCTCCGAGAGGTTCTTTTTCAGGCTGGTCTTGGTCTTGGTACAGATCACTACCGCATTGGATTGCGTGGTCCGTTCCTTTACGGGTAACGCCTGGGTGGCGCCGTCCTCGACGACGCTCAGCAGTATCCTCGGGTCGTAGGAGAGTCCAGAGATGTATTCGCTCAGTTTCATATCGATTTCCTCGTTGGTGGTTGACGCAGGATCGATGCTGAAACCGCAGCGGCCGCGCCACCATGACGGGATGGATCAATCAGGGACGTTCCGTATCAGCGCCGTCGCTGGCTTTCGCCGGGAGCCGCAGCTAGCGCGCGCGATCGGTGTACGACGTGCATGGATCGAAGTGCGTCCCTGCATGCTCCCGGCGTCACTCCATACACCTGCTTGAAACGACGACTGAAGTGGCGCAGACATTCGAAGCCACAGTTCGCGGCGATCGTGCTGATGGGTATGCGTGGCGGCGACCGTGCGAACAAGGTAAGCACGTTCTGGAAGCGGATGCGCTGGATGTGCGCGGCGACGGAGATGTTGTTGGCCACGAAGGCGCGGTAGAGGGTGGCCCGCGAGCAGCGCAACTCCCGAGCCAGCCTTTCCGGATCAAGCAGGGGGTTGGCGAAGTGAGCAGAGATGTAGCCGCACGCATCGGTGAAGGTTTCCCGTAATAGCGGCGATTGGCTGGTGTCGACAGGGCACATCTGAGTTTTCAGGCGCACGGTCCGGTGCAGGTCATCTACTAGGTTCATCCGTTTCCCCGCTGGTGGCTTGCCGCTTGCACTCCGGCAGTGGAGGCGAAGGCGGCAGCAGTTAACAAAGCAGCATCGGGGCCGATAATGTTTTCCGGAGGTGTGATTCTCAACGGGGAGCGTTTGCGCCCAGCTCAAGCGGACTTGCGTCGCGCTCCAGGCTGATGAAGCAGATGCTGCTTGAGTTCGAGCATCAGCTTGCGAACATCCGGCGGGAGCTGGTGCAACCACGGTTGAAATCCGCCTTCTTCCACAGACGCTGCCATGCGGCACTCCATTGCACCGCGACCAAGCAGTAGCCAATCCGCTGATACATCGAGTACGTCACATAAAGCGATGACATTGCTGATGGTCATGTTCCCTTGGACGCGCCATCGACTGACGGCACTCTCGGTGACGCCGAGGCGGTACGCCAGAACGCTCAACTTGTTGAATCCCCGATGGCGCATGGCGTAACTCAGGCGGGCGCCGCGTGCGGCGACATCCGTACCTCGTAGGTGACTGGTTCCTTGCTTCATGTGCTTCCGTGCTCTCCTGTGTTGTGCTGACTTCCGTAACGATTGTCCCGTGGCGTCAGCATGCTCAGAAAAGGCGTTGCACATGGTTTGAATTCCTGCCGACAGCAGGCCCTGGAACGGTCGTGAACGCCGCGAGCAACCCACGCAGCGCAGTTTTGGGCGGTCAGGGTGCTGGCCTAGGATGTCAGGACCATCGCAGGCTTTGTGGGAAGCAGCATTTGGCTGCTGGTCCTTTCTGCCAAAGATGTGACGCGGAGCTACTCCTCTGGCTCGAGTAGCACCTTTCTCCCGTGTGACTGTTGTTCCGCATGAAACGTAAGAGCGCAGCGCAAGATAAGGGCGAGGGACTTGCAAGCATCGCGGCGAACTTGGCAGCTGCCCTGCTTGGCGAATGTTGGTGCGGAGGATCGGAATGATCACGAGTGCGCGCAATCAGTTCCACGGCAGGGTCAGCGCCGTGGCGGCGGGTGCAGTGAACGATGAATTGCAGATTGAAATCGCGCTCGGGCGTGCGGTCGTGGCGACCATCACCCTTGGCAGCATGGAGTCGCTGTGGCTGAAGATTGGCATGGCAGCCTATGCAGTGATTCAGGCATCGCCAGCGCTACTGGCGCAGGGCAAAGACACGTGGTGTTCGGCGCGCAATCAGTTCAACGGCACGGTGCGGAGGCGTCGTTAACGACGAAGTGGTGGTGGATATAGGCCACAGCTGAAGTCTTGTTGCAGTCATCACCCTGGCCGGGACAGTCGCGTTGGAGCTCGAGGAGGGCGGCCCGGCGGTGGTGTTGTTCAACGCATCCAGGGTGATCATCGGCGTATCGATGTGACGCAGTAACAAGGTCGTAATCGGGCGTGCCTTGTCGCCCCGAACAACGAACCCGAAGCCGTCAGCGCTGGCAGGTGCCTACCTGGGCATCCACAGGCTGCGCGGTAAACAGGCCGAGTTGGGCCAGAACTACGCCAAGCTGATGTGCACCGGCACTGATTTGTAGGAAGGCGTGCCGCTGGCAGGGTCAATGTAGCTCAATGGGATAAGGCAGTTCCCTTCCGGGTAGTACGTCGCTACCGAGCCACGGGATATCTGATAGCTGACAGCAATGACGTTCTCAAGAACCCTGTCGCCCTCGTTGTCCAGCGCCGTCTTTACACGAATCCGATCTCCATGATGGATCCCGCGCTCGCTCATGTCCGCATCGTTCATGAAAACCACGTCACGGCGACCGAAGACACCACGGTAGCGATCATCCAGGCTGTAGATCGTGGTGTTGTACTGGTCATGGCTGCGGATGGTGGCCAGCTTCAGGACCGCCTTGTCGACGGGTTTCGGGTCTTCAGCCAAACCCGAGAAACGGAGGAACTCAGCCTTGCCCGATGAAGTCCGCCAGATGCGTTCGGTAGGCGGCAAAGGCAGACGGAAGCCGCCAGGAATACGTATCCTGGCGTTGTAGTCCGAGAAATCGGGGAACACAGCTTCGATGGCTTCACGTATCAGGTCGTAGTCAGCCACCATTTCCATCCACTGCACGCGACTCGATGGCAGGGTGGCGCTGGCGAGGCCTGCGACGATTGCCGGCTCAGAACGCAGCTGTTGAGAGGCGGGTTTCAGTTTGCCCCGTGATGCATGCACCATCGACATCGAGTCTTCCACGGTGACCGCCTGCGGGCCGGTGGCTTGAATGTCCAGCTCGGTCCGGCCGAGGCAGGGCAGGATGAAGGTGTTCTTGCAGACCAGCAGATGACTACGATTGAGCTTGGTCGCAACGTGCACCGACATCTCCAGGCTACGCATGCCTGCGAAACAAGCGTCGCCATCAGGGAGCGCGACTGCCAGATTTCCGCCGAGGCAGATCAGCACGGTCGAGCGGCCTTCAATGATGGCCTGCATGGCAGCAACGGCATCGTGGCCATGCTCGCCTGGCGCGCGGAATCCGAACCGTTTTTCGATTCGGTCGATCACCTCGACGCTGGGCTTTTCGGTGATGCCGACGCTGCGGTCCCCCTGCACATTGGAGTGCCCGCGTAACGGACAGATACCTGCACCGGGCTTGCCGAAGTTGCCACGCAGGAGCAGCAGGTTGGCAATCTGCTGGACATTCCTGGTGCCCGTGCTGTGCTGGGTAATCCCCATGCCGTAGGTGATGATGGTGGCGTTGGATTTGGCATAGGCCTGGGCGACCTTGCGCAGGTCGTCCTCATGCAAGCCTGATTCGGACACGATTGCGTCCCAACTCGCTGTCTGCAGGTCTTCGGCGAGGGCGTCGAATCCCCGGGTGTGTTCTTCAATGAACGCGCGATCCAGAATGCCGGCGTCTCCGCCCTCGGCAGCGTCCATCTCCAGCAGTGCCTTCATGATGCCTTTCAGCGCTGCGGCATCGCCACCTATGCGCGGCTGCAGATAGGAAGAGGCGATCTCCGTTGCCCCTAGTGTTGCCATCTCCAGCGCATCCTGCGGATCAGCGAAGCGCTCCAGGGCGCGTTCCCGCAGCGGATTGAGCACGATAATGGGGGCGCCGCGGCGTGCGACTTCGTGCAGCGTTCCCATCATGCGGGGGTGATTGGTTCCCGGGTTGTGCCCGATGGAAATGATCAGCTCGCAGGCGTCGAAATCATCCAGCGAGACGGTGCCCTTGCCGATGCCTATGGAAGACGGCAGACCAACGCTGGTGGCCTCGTGGCACATATTGGAGCAGTCGGGGAAATTGTTCGTTCCGTATTCACGGGCGAAGATCTGGTAGAGGAATGCAGCCTCATTGGAGGCACGCCCGGAGGTATAGAACTCCACCATGTTCGGGTCTGGCTGGTCACGCAGAACCTGCCCGATCCGGCTGAGCGCCTCATCCCACTCCACGGCCTCATAGATGTCCTTCTCTGGGTTGTAGGCCAAGGGATGGGTCAGGCGCCCTTGATCCTCCAACTGGAAATCCGTCATTTCCAGAAGCGAGGAAACGGTATTGGATGCAAAGAACTCCGGGGTGACCCGCTTCTTGGTGGCCTCCCAGGTCACGGCCTTTGCACCGTTCTCGCAGAACTGGAAGGTGGAGGTGTGGTGGCGGTCGGGCCAGGCGCAGCCAGGACAATCGAAGCCTTCCGGCTTGTTGGTCCTGAACAGCGTTATCGCAGCTTCCGGGGCTGCCATCTGATCACTGATCGCCTTCGCAGTCGCCCTGAGCGCCCCCCATCCGCCTGCCGGAGCATCGTATTTGCGAATGCCTGGGATGTCTTTTTCAGTCATTTTGATGCCTCACTCTCATATGGGCACATCAAAGCAGGGGAGGGCGAGCCTGAAACCGGTGGCCGACGAGGACGATCAGTCTGTGTTACTTGGATGCGCCTATGGAACGTCTGATTTTCGCCAGCACTGTAGAACTCAGTCGAGACGAAGTGATCATCAAGCGAAGCTCACAAACGGTGGCACCAGGATTTCATCCCAGGCAACGCGACACTTCCAGATACGGCTGCAACACTGAGCGTGCGAATGTTGTTTTCATGTGATTTCCGGCCAGGGACGTTCTGCCATCGTTCTGCCCTTTTTTTTCGGCGTCGCCAACCCTATTCAAATCCAAGCAATCGCTCGGGATGCGAATACACGTTGAATCGATCACGCCGGGCGAAGCCGATCAGGCAGATGCCCGCCGCGTTCGCCAGGTCGATGGCGAGTGCCGTCGGCGCAGAAACTGCCGCAACAACGGCGATGCCAGCGTGCGCCGCCTTGCTCACCATTTCATAACTGGCCCGACTCGATATGAGAACAAGGCCTGCTTCGGTCGATATAGACCCTCGACGCAGGCCGCCGATCAGCTTGTCCAGCGCGTTGTGCCGACCCACATCCTCTCGAACATGTGATATCCGACCGTCCAACTCCACCCAGGCAGCGGCATGGGTGGAACCGGTAGCCAGGTTCATGGGCTGCATTCTAGGAAGAGATGACAGCGCCAACCGCAATGAGGCCACAGGAAATGTCGCGCTTCTTTCAATCGGTGGTGTCAGGCGCACGACGTCTTCCAGCAGTCGTGCGCCGCACAGACCGCATCCGCTACGCCCGGGTAGCGCCCGGCTCGAGTTGGCTGACAGGGAAGCCGCCGGCGCCGAGCTGATCACCTGAATATGTATCTCGATGCCTTCGATGCAGGGGCTTATTTCGATACCGATCAACTCGGAAGCATTCGCGATCAGGCCTTCAGTCAGGGAAAAGCCCAGTGCCAAATCTTCAAGGTCTGATGGTGTGGCCATCATTACCGAGAAGGGTGCATCGTTGTAACGCATCGCAACAGGGACTTCCTCGGCGACGCTGTCGACGATCTGGCTCCGCTGGCCCTTGCACCAGCGGACCGTTCGTCTAGCGGCGACTCCCATGGGCGTTTCGTCAACAGAAGCTGGATCGACTCTGGACATGCGGGCGGCGACCTGACGGTTGGCTGGGCGATGTGGAGTTCTGGAGCACACTTCTTGGGTCGAAGAATAGCTCAACCATGTGACCGGCGCGCCCAGGTGGGTGCAGTAACACGGAAGCTACCGCCAGCCGGTCGAGATCGGGCCGATTGCCTGTGAGGCACTGGCCAAGGCAATCTTGACCCGATGGCCGACTGGAAATTCGATTGCCTGAGGCTGCCCTCACCGCGGCAGCCAGTTCACACCTTCGTACCGGCTTCATAGCTGGACATCTTTGCAGCGTTGAGGAAACAAAGATCACCATGGTGACCGCAACAAGCTCCACGATAATCGTTTGCCTTGGTGCCTGTGCCGCCCTGGTCCTATGCGAGTACCGCGGCTGGAAAGTCGGCAAGATCTTGCTGAAAATCGTCGCCAGTACGGCCTTCCTGGCATTGGCGCTTCAGCTCGACGCGACAGCATCGACCTATGGTCTATTGATCCTGCTGGGGCTCGGGCTTAGTTGGACGGGTGATGTCTTCCTGCTGTCTCAGAAGAGTCGCTTCTTCCTGTTTGGCCTCGCCAGCTTCCTGCTTGCGCATGTTGCTTACGCGATGGCGTTCGCATCGCTTCCTATCGCAAGTACCGCACTGGCGATAGCGTTCGCTGTCATGAGCTGTCTCGGAATCGCGGTAGTCGCATGGCTTTGGAGCCATTTGAAAGCCTTCTATCGCGTCGCGGTTGCGGCATACGTGACAGCTATTGTTGCCATGTGCGCGCTGGCGATCGCCGTAAGCGCTGCCTCCGGAATGTGGCAGCTTGCAGCTGCTGCGGTGATGTTTGCTATCTCGGACGTCGCTGTTGCCCGCAATCGTTTCGTCGCACCGGGTGCCAGCAACAAGATTTGGGGGTTGCCGCTCTACTATGTTGCCCAGATCATCCTGGCAACGTCAGTTACCGGGGGGCATGCAAGTGCTGGCTGATCACAGCATGGATGCTGGCCCGGTGCTGCAATGCGTCCGCCGACAAGCGATAATCCAATGGAGCGACCAACTCTGAGCAAGCTCGCATGGGACTTCTGACCTTCTGCCTGAACATCACCCTCGACGGTTGTGTCGACCACCAGGAGGGAATCGCCGACGACGAGACCCACGCTTTCTTCAGTCGTCTGATGGACGATGCTGGGGCGATGCTTTGGGGGCGCGTGACCTACGAGCTGATGGAGGCCTATTGGCTGGGGGTCGCCCGTGGCGATGAAGAGGCCACGCTGGCGATGCGCGAATGGGCCGTCAAGCTGGAGACAAAGCCGAAGTACGTGGTGTCGTCCACGCGAACGGACTTCCCGTGGACCAACAGCCACCATATCTTTGGAGACTTGCGCACGAGCGTGCAGAAACTCAAGGATGCGACCCCGGCCGGGGTGCTTCTCGGTAGCGGCATGCTCGCTACCGAGCTGGACAGGCTCGATCTGATCGACGAGTACAGGTTTCTCGTCCACCCCAGGGTCGCCGGGCACGGGCCAACTCTGTACCAGCGCGGGTTGAACCATACGCGACGATTGGAGCTGATCTCATCGACGCCACTTCACAACGGCGCAGTCGCCATGCACTACCGGCGTGCGTGCGGTTCATAACCGGGTGCGGCGGAAGATTGCGTTTCTACGGCCCAATCGACATTTCGACTAGACCTCGATACTCGCTTCTGACGGTTATCGAATTCATAGCCCGGGCGGCCTGCATGCTCACCCGGGCCACACAACTCAGGCCAACAGCTCGCGACGCACGATCTCTGCACCTGCACTGAGCGCTTGCAACTTTCCTCTGGCCACATGACGGGGCAGCGGTGCCATGCCGCAGTTGGTGGACGGATAGAGCTTGTCTGCGTCCACAAACCGCAGTGCCTTGCGCAGGGTAGTGGCCACATCCTCGGCGGTCTCGATGATATCGCTGGCCACGTCGATCGCGCCCACCATTACTTTCTTGCCACGTACCAGTTCGATCAGGTCAATGGGCACATGCGAGTTCTGGCATTCCAGCGAAATGATGTCGATGTTCGACTGCTGCAGCTTCGGGAAGGACTCTTCGTACTGGCGCCACTCCGAGCCCAGGGTCTTCTTCCAGTCGGTATTGGCCTTGATGCCGTAGCCGTAACAGATGTGCACGGCGGTCTCGCATTTGAGCCCTTCAATCGCGCGCTCCAGGGCGGCAACACCCCAATCGTTAACTTCGTCAAAGAAGACATTGAAGGCGGGTTCGTCGAACTGGATGATGTCGACGCCCGCAGCTTCCAGTTCCTTGGCTTCCTGATTGAGAATCCTGGCGAACTCCCAGGCCAGCTTTTCGCGGCTCTTGTAATGGTCGTCGTAGAGCGTGTCGATCATCGTCATCGGGCCGGGCAGCGCCCATTTGATCGGCTGCTTGGTCTGCTGGCGCAGGAACTTGGCATCCTCGACGAATACCGGCTTCTGCCGGCTGACAGCGCCTACGACGGTTGGCACGCTGGCGTCGTAACGGTTGCGGATCCGCACGGTCTCGCGCTTTTCGAAGTCAACGCCGTCCAGGTGTTCGATGAAGGTGGTGACGAAGTGCTGGCGCGTCTGCTCACCATCACTGACGATGTCGATACCTGCCTGCAACTGTTCGTGCAGCGAGAGGCGGAGTGCATCCTGCTTGCCTTCAAGCAATTCTTCGTCCTGCAGCTTCCACGGCGACCAGAGCTTCTCCGGCTGGGCAAGCCAGATGGGTTTTGGCAGGCTGCCGGCGGTTGAGGTAGGCAACAATTTCTTCATGGCGGTTTGTTTCGTATTCCTTGGAGTGATCAGAGCGCGCGGGCGGCGGCCCACTGTTCCAGCGTTTGGCGGTGAGGCTTGATAAAGTTCTCTTCGGTGAAACGTCCCTGCTTGATTGCCAACTGACCGCGTTCCTCACGGTCATAGACAATCTTTGTCAGTGAGTAGTCCTGATGCTTCAAGCTTGGCTGGTAGACACTTCCTGCCGCAGAGTTTGCGTTGTAGATCTCGGGCCGATAGATCTTCTGGAAGGTTTCCATCGTGCTGATGGTGCCGATCAGTTCCAGGTCGGTGTAGTCGCCCAACAGGTCGCCGAAGAAATAGAACGCCAACGGCGCAACGCTGTCCGGCGGCATGAAGAAACGGACCTGCATCCCCATCTTGGCGAAGTACTGGTCGGTTGAGGACAGCTCGTTCTGCAGGTACTCCACGCCCAGCGCCGGGTGCTGGTTGGCGGTGCGGTGGTAGATCTTGCTGCTGGACGCGCTGATGCAGATCACCGGAAGCTTGTTGAAATTTTCCTTGTAGGCAAGCGAGTTCACGAAGTGCTTGAACAGCTTTCCGTGCAGGTCGCCAAAATCATCCGGTGCGGCAAAAGCGGTCCGGTTGCTGTTGTAGTCCGGCAACAGCACGCTGAAATCGTAGTCACGCACGTAGGAAGAGAAGTTGTTTCCCACGATTCCGTCGATGCGCGCCTTGGTCCGGCTGTCTACGATGGTCGTTTTCAGTATCTCGATCAGCGGAAACGCATCTGCCTTGCCTGCGCCGGAAACCTCCATTTCGGCGGAGATGATCTCGAGCTCGACGGCATAGCGGTCGCCCATTGGGTTGTCCCAATCGGCAAGGCTGTTGAACCGGTTGTCGATCATCTTCAGCGTATTGCGCAGGTTTTCCTGGCGGCTATTGCCTCTGGCCAGGTTGGCGAAGTTGGTCGTCAGCCGCGTACTGTCCAATGGCTGGTAGTTTTCATCGAAGCTGATGCGCTTGATGCTGAACTCAAAGCTTTCTTTCATGGGGGCGCTACCGTAGGTTCTGCGGATGAGGGCCGGCACAGCGTCTTGCTGATTCGGCAGGGGGAATCGCTGTCAGGCTGCGGCGATGGTTCGGGTGATGTTTGTGGCCATGGGGCGAGTCAGTTCGAGCACCGGCAATGCGCGCTCGACTGCCAGCCTGGCGCGTTGGATCAGGTCCTCGTTGCCCAACGTGTGGCCGGCGAAGTCCTTGTCGGTCGCGTACACGCCCAGCGGCAAGGTGCGCGCCTGGAAGAAACTGAAAAGTGGCCGCAACTGGTGTTCGATCATCAGCGCATGGCGCTCGCTGCCGCCTGTGGCGGCCAACAGAACCGGTGTGTCGATCAGCGCGTCCTGGTCGACAAAGTCGAAGAAGTGCTTGAACAGCCCCGTGTACGAGCCGCGGTAGACCGGCGTGGCCACCACCAGAACATCCGCCTGCTCGACTGCTGACAGAGCGAGCTCCAGCGTATCCGGCAGCTCACTGCGCCTGACGGTGCCGGCCATGTGCGGGGCGAGCTGGCCCAGCTCGACAAGCTGGGTTTCGCAGTGAACCTCGGCTGCAATCAGGTTCGACAGGTGCTCGACCAGGGCTGCGGCCTTGGAGGGGCGGTGCAGCCCACCGGAGACCGCGACGACGCGAAGTGGGGGAGGGTGAGTCATTTCTGCCTTCTTGGGGGCGGGATCGTCAGCCAGCTGAATGGAGCTGCTGGTGAGGTTCGATCCTAGTTGGGGTTTTCCATGACGTAAAATGGTTTAATTTCACAATTCCATGAAGAAAATTCATTCATATGCTTGAGCGCATCCATCTGAGCATCGTCCAACAGGTCGAAAAGCAGGGCTCGTTGACGGCCGCAGCGGGCGTGTTGAACCTGACCCAGTCAGCCCTGAGCCACAGCATCCGCAAGCTCGAACAGCAGCTGGGTACTGACATCTGGCTACGCGAGGGTCGAAGCCTGCGGCTTACCCAATCCGGGCAGTACCTGTTGGCGGTGGCTAACCGGGTGTTGCCGCAACTGGACCTGGCCGAGGAACGGCTGGGCCAGTTCGCGCAGGGCGAGCGCGGCGAGCTGCGCATCGGCATGGAATGCCATCCCTGCTACCAGTGGCTGCTCAAGGTGGTGTCGCCCTATCTGGCGGCATGGCCGGATGTCGACGTGGATGTCAGGCAGAAGTTCCAGTTCGGCGGAATCGGCGCGCTGTTCGGCTACGAGATCGACCTGCTGGTGACGCCCGATCCCTTGTTCAAGCCGGGCCTGAAGTTCGAGCCCGTGTTCGATTACGAGCAGGTGTTGGTCGTAGCCAAAGACCATCCACTGGCGTCGGCGGCGTACGTGAAGCCGCCGCAGCTTACCCGCGAGGTACTGATCAGTTATCCGGTGGATATCGAGCGCCTGGATATCTACAGCCAGTTCCTGCTGCCTGCGGGCATCACCCCCAGACGGCACAAAGCCATCGAAACTACCGACATCATGGTGCAGATGGTGGCCAGCGGCCGCGGTGTGGCGGCACTGCCACGCTGGTTGGTGGAGGAGTATGCAAGCAGAATGGACGTGGTGCCGGTGCGGCTGGGCGCACGCGGCATCGCCAAGCAGATCTTCCTCGGTGCACGTGAGACGGACACCAGCATCGACTACGTGCGAGCTTTCATCGAACTGGCTCGGCATTCAACCGCGGTGGCTACTTCGAGCATTGAAGAGGCGGCCGACAACAAGCCGCGTCGTTGAATGCAGACCACTGCCGCTGCTTGACGCACACCACAAGCAAGCGGTTCACCGGCACCTGGTACGCTCAACCAGCGAGCGGGGCGGAGCGCTCACTTGAAAGCTATTACGGTAAGACCCTTGAATCATCCCGATATACCCATGTACGTGAACGACATCACCGCTGGTTCCTCCTTGGAAGTGAGCGCAAAAGCTCTTCCAGCGCTGACCGCAGCAGCAGCCCGGATCGCATCCGGATCGACCGTTTTCATTCCCTACCTGCCGGGTGAAGACAACGCAGCCCGGTTGGCTGCAGCCGCAACGGTTCGTGGACTGGGCTTTGAACCCATGTTGCATGTACCGGCAAGGCGCATTGCCTCGCTCGCTGAGCTGGAGTCGTTCATCAGTCGTGCATCTGATGAGGCCGGTGTCGAGCGTTGCTTTGTGATTGCCGGAGACTCGCCAAACCAAAAAGGTCCGTTTGCGGATAGCGCGTCATTGATTGAAACGGGTGTGCTCGAACGCTCAGGTATCAAGCTCGTTGGAGTGGCAGGGCATCCTGAAGGCCACCCGATAATGAAAGAAAGCGAGCGCTGGGAGATGCTTGAACGCAAGTGCAGCAGCATTGAAGGCCGAGGCATGGCGCCGCTGATCGTCACCCAGTTTGGGTTTGATGCCGATATCGTATTGACCTGGCTTTCGGCACTGCGCGAGCGCGGCATCGAGTACCCGGTGCGTGTGGGCGTGCCAGGTCCAGCAGGTGTTGTGGTGCTCGCACGCTACGCCGCGATGTGCGGCGTCAGCGCGAGCGCGTCGATCTGGTCCAAGTACGGCATCTCGATCGGTAAGCTGTTTGGAACGGCCGGGCCTGATCGTTTTGTCGACCGCCTGGCCAGCGGGCTGACCGAAGCACATGGAACGGTCCGCCTGCATATCTTTCCATTCGGCGGTATCGCACAGTCCGTGGAATGGGTAGAGCAGTATCGCGGGCGTCACTAGCTGGGGTACGCATGGCGAAGCTGTCGCCGGATGAGGGCTGCTGCGATCAAACAGCCGGAATACCGGGCTATGCTCCATTGAACGTGCAGCCAGTGACGTCGAGGGAGGGCAGATGCGGCGCCTGTATCCGAAACAACGAATCGCGAGCAATGGCGGATCCAACGCATGCGACGGCAGTTTGACCAGCGCTACGCGAATGACCGCGGCGCAGCGGCTTCGGTTTCTGGCGGCATGGGCGGTCCCAGGCGCTCAAACGCTTGTGAATCAGCGCGGCGTGGACGTGCAGTTGCCTATGAGGCGGCGGGGGTCAAACGCGACCTTGCCATGTCCAGCTATTGGGACAATGTCGTTCACAGTGCCTGCAAATGAGGGTTGTAGCGGCAAAAACACCGGCGGATCTTTGATTACTCACAAGTTGGGAAGTGTGCAAAATACTGAGGCGATCTGTTTCAGAAATTTGCATGTGAGGGGAGAGGCTGCTACCTCTAGCACATGCTCGGATAGGTGGGAGAGGAAGAGGATGATTCATGTTTCTCAAAATTGCGCAATACAGGTTTCGTTGACTGATCATAGTCATCGCCTATATCGCCACTCCAGCGGTGTACGCAGAATCTGTAAAGTCGCCGTGCTGGGTGCCCTGCTGATGTCAGCGTTTTCGGCTAACGCCGAGCCAACAGTGGTTACTGACGATGTCGAGCGCTTCTATAGGATATATGACGCTGCCGGCGGCCATCCTTCGGCGGACCAGCTGCAGCGCGAGTATCTGGATCAAGGCTCAGATGGCCTGAAGCACTTTGCGAAGATCCGCAATATCACTGGAGAACGCATTGCCAAGACGATTGCCGATCGTCCCGAAATCTACGATCAGGCCCGTCAATGCGCTGTTGTACTCCCCCAGGTGAAAGCGAGAGTCGGCGCCGCTTTGAACCGTTTCGCCGAGCTGTACGCGGACGCAAGCTTTCCAGCGGTCACTGTTTCTGTGGGGCGAGGGCGCCCTGTAGCGGTGGCGGGCCCGAACGATGGAATCAATATTGGCCTTGAAGCGCTTTGTGCGACAGCCTTCATCAACCCCGATGTTGAAGACCGATTCGTACGCGTAATGGTGCATGAGTTTGTTCATGTGCAGCAGGTGCCGGAGCTTACCGACAAACCCCAGCCGACCGTGCTTGATTTGTCGCTGGTCGAAGGTTCAGCCGAGTTTGTGACCGAGCTTCTCACTGGTGACGTCGCGTACGCTTATATGGCAGACCTGGTGGCAGGGCGTGAGGCTGAAATCGAGCAGGCCTTCGTTCCCGACATGGATGCGACCGATCTGTCCAAATGGCTGTACAACTCGACCCCTTCGAAACCCGGTGATCTAGGCTACTGGGTAGGTTACCGAATTGCGAAGACCTATTATTCCAAGGCCGCTGACAAGCGCCAGGCCTTGAGGACAATTATCTCGATGAGGGATGCGAAGGAGTTCCTGGCCATGAGTGGATGGACGCCAGAACGTTTGTCTGCGCAGAAAGCCGGTTCGGGTGATAGCCAGCTTGAGTCTCCATAGAGCGAGCTGGTTCCTGTAGAGATAATCCGCTTTCTCAATGGATTGATTGAAGCGCTAGCTATTGCTGGAACAAAGATCTCGAACGGACTGCTGGTTGCGTTCCGAGGGGCTTTCATCTTCTTTGATCGCGTCATTAATCAGCAAAATTGTACGACAGAACAAGGCGCGGAACTGATACTCCGGGATCTGCGCTACACAGAGGTGCAATAAGCTCGCGGCCTGCCAACCATTCCAGGTCGGGGCCTTCCAATGGCGCTGCGCTTCTTGTGCTGCGGTCGTAGGAAGGGAGCGGCTCCCCCGTTTCCGCGGGGCCCGGCGACCCTCGGCCGAAAGCTAACGCTGGTCCGGCCGAGGGGGGAGCAGGAGGCGGCATCGGGCGCAGTTGTCGCGACGTCGCCCTGCGAAGAATCATGTCGTCGCTTCTGCAAAGCGGCGTTGTTCAAAAGTGGCTGAAGTGGTTGCGCATTCATTATTTTTTGTAACCACATCTTCACAGAGATTTTAGGTGGACTTGGCGAGCGTTGGACCTCACCTTCATCGGCCAGGTCGCCATGGCACGCCCTATCTGGACTGGAACCCTGTCATTTGGCTTGTTGAACATTCCCGTTTCGCTGATGTCTGGCGAGCGACGCGTGGATTTGAGCTTCCGCATGCTGGATTCCCGCGACAAGAAGCCAATCCGCTTCGAACGAGTCAACGCCGATACCGGTGAAGAGGTGCCCTGGAAGGATATCGTCAAGGCATTTGAGTACGACAAGGGCAGCTATGTGGTGGTCGAGAAGGAGGATATTGCCTCTGCTGCGCCACAGACACATGAGTCGGTTGATGTGGAAGCCTTCGTCGACCGCGACGAGATTGGCATGCGGTTCTACGAGAAGCCCTACATCCTGGTACCTGGAAAGAAGGCGGAGAAGGGTTATGTACTGCTGCGTGAGACACTGAAAAGCACCGGAAAGGTTGGCGTAGCGCGGGTAGTTATTCGGACTCGTGAGTATCTGTGTGCCGTTGTTCCTGAAGATGATGCGCTGGTGTTGATGATGCTGCGCTACCCGCAGGAGTTGGTCGAACCGGACGACTACAAGCTACCCACCGGCAAACCCAGTGACTATCGCATCGCACCGAAAGAAATGCAGATGGCCAAGGATCTCATCACATCCATGGAGGCGCATTGGAAGCCTGAGACGTATCACGACGAGTTCCGTACACGCTTGGAGGCGATCATCAAGAAGCGGATCAAGGCGAAGGGGGCAACCACGAAGATCGTGGACCATGAAGCGGACGGTCACGAAGATGCAGCGACCAATGTCGTCGACTTCATGGCGCTGCTACAGAAGAGCCTTGAGAGCAATCGCCGTACTCCGGCCGAAAAGAAGCCAGCGGCCAAGAAGCCTGCCCGGAAGTCCACCGCAAAGGTCGCGAAGAAGGCTGCCAAGAAGGCGGTACGCAAGACGTCCTGACAGCCCCATGAGCCGGCGAATCGTGCCACTGGATGGGCTGGGAACGGGCCCGCGAGGACGGTCGTTTCTGTACCTGTTTCCGGTTGCCGGTGAGGACTTTGGCAAGCTCGGCATCGCGCGGGATCCTCTGGTTCGGTTGCAGGCGTTCTCCCGCAGGTATTACGACTTCTTCGATTTGAGGCAAGGCTGGTTGGTGGAGGCCGAATCCATAGGCGAAGCGCGTAGTTGGGAAACACGTTTGAAGCGGCTATTGAGACTCCATGCAGCACCTGCGCCAATCGAAGTGCCTTCACGCGCTGGTGGCGGTACGGAATGGTTCCGTGGCGCCTCCGTGCAGCTGGTAGCCGCGCGGGAGGAACTGGCGGCGCAGGGATTTCAGGTTCACGCGCCGTTATCGAACTGGGTTGCCGACCAGTTGCTGCCCTGGCGCGATCAACTGGATGGCCTGGAGCGCAGCTTGGTTGCACAACTGGGGGCGGTCGAGAACTGGCACGCGGCCTGGAAGATTCCAACGTTGGCCGCGCTGCGGGACGCGTTGGACGCTTGTATCGTGCTGCAGCTTTCCTTGGAAGGCGCGGTCTCACCGGCCTTGCAGGCTTGGCACCAGCGCAACAGCCTTTCGCCATCATGATCGAGAATCACGCAGGCGCCCAATCCGCCCCGCTGCGGGTGTTGGTGATCGCCAACCACCTGAGCGGCACTCATGGTCCGCACCTTTGTTGTTGTTTCTGCGTGACGGGCGCAAGGCTGGGCCTCATGACGCCTTACCCTCGCCATGGCAAATTGTGCCCAGCTCAATCGAAGGAACGTGCGTGGCGAACGGCGATCTCATCGTACTGAGACCCGAGGGCATGTATTGCCCAGCAGGTGATTTCTACATCGATCCGTCCAGGCCGGTCGGGTGTGCGGTCATCACCCATGGGCACGGCGATCATGCGCGTGCTGGCATGGGCTGCTATCACCTCAGCACCGCCAGCTTGCCTATCCTGGAATGGCGCCTGGGTATCCAGCATTACGTCTGCCATGCCTACGGCGAGCCTTTCAGGCTTGGGGCGGCGACGGTGTCGTTGCACCCAGCAGGCCATGTACTTGGGTCTGCCCAGGTGCGGGTCGAGGTAGACGGGCAGGTATGGGTCGCTTCCGGTGACTATAAGCGCCAGCCTGATCCAACCTGCACGCCGTTCACACCGGTGCGCTGCGATACGTTCATTACCGAATGTACGTTCGGCTTACCCATCTATCGCTGGCCCGAAACCCAAACGGTGATAGCAGAGATCGCGGCATGGCGCGATGAGTGTGCAGCCCAGGGAGAAGCGGCCATCCTGTACTGCTACGCCTTGGGCAAGGCGCAGCGGGTGCTTGCCGAGCTGCTGGCGCTGGGTGAGACGGCACCGGTATGGCTGCACGGTGCAGTGGATGCAGGAGTTCAGGTTTATCGACGCGCCGGGGTGGCCATGATTGAAACCCAACGTGTGGCCGACGAAGCCAAGGGAGCTGAGTTCGCCGGGCGTCTGGTAATCGCACCGCCTTCAGCAGCAGGCAGCAGCTGGCTGCGCCGTTTCCGGCGGGCCCAGCAGGGCTTCGCTTCTGGCTGGATGCAACTGCGCGGCAACCGCCGTCGTGGCAATTATGATCGCGGCTTCGTCCTGTCCGATCATGCCGACTGGCCTGCGCTGCTACAGACCGTGCGGCAAGCCGATGCGCGCCATGTAATTGCTACCCACGGCAGTACCGATGCCTTGGTACGTGCGCTCAACGAGGGTGGACTGAAGACCACCACTTTCGCCCTGTTGCGTGGCGAGGAAGACTGATGCGCACGTTCGCTGCCCTGTACCAGCGGCTGGACCGCAGCACTTCGTTACTGGAAAAACGCGCCGCGTTGGTCGACTACTTCCGCAACGCGCCAATCGAAGATGCGGTGTGGGCGCTGTGGTTGTTGACCGGGGGAAAGGTGGGTGGGGCGAAAGCGCGTATCGCCAGCAGTGCTGAGCTGCGGCAGTGGGCGGCGCAGGAGAGCGGACTGCCGGATTGGTTGGTGGAAGCCAGCTATGAGCAGGTAGGTGATCTGGCGGAGACGCTGGCGCTGTTGCTGGATGATCCAGCTGCTGCAGCAGTCGATATCGGGCTTGGGCAATGGATCCAGCAGCGGCTTCTGCCGGCGGCCAACGCGCCGCCGGAACAGCGCCGGGCGGTGATAGTCGACGCATGGCGGCAGCTTCCGATGCGTGAACGGTTTGTCTTCAACAAACTGCTGACCGGCGCGTTGCGAGTCGGCGTATCGCAGGGATTGGTACAGCAGGCGCTTGCGGAATTGACCGGGCTGGATGTTTCGTTGATAGCGCAACGTATGCTTGGCTTCAGGTCGCCAACCGCGGGCTTCATGCAATCGTTACTCGCCGGCGGGCCACAGCCCGGTGATACCGCCTTGCCCTATCCCTTTTTCCTTGCCTCCGCACTTGAGGGCGAACCTGTCTCGTTGGGGCCCGTCGAGGATTGGTTGTTGGAGTGGAAATGGGACGGGATTCGTGTGCAGCTGATCCGCCGTGGCAGCGACATAGTGCTGTGGTCACGCGGGGAGGAGCGCATGGACGGGCGATTCCCGGAGATCGAGGCAGACCTGGCCCGGCTCAGCCAGGATGCCGTCATTGACGGAGAATTGCTGGCGTGGCGTGGCGATGAGGACAAGCCGTTACCCTTCAGCGCCTTGCAGACACGTATACAACGGCGCAAGCCAGGACCGAAGGTGCTGGCGCAGACACCTGTGCGGGTGTTGGCCTATGACCTGCTGGAGCTGGATGGGCGGGATCTGCGCGAACAGACGCTCCGGCAGAGAAGGCAGCTGCTGACCGGGTTGGTGAGCAGGCACGACTCTCCGCTGCTGCAACTCTCCCCGCAGATCCACGCGCAGGATTGGCATGCGGCCGCGCAGCTGCGCGATGAAGCACGCCAGCGCGGAGTTGAAGGCTTCATGCTCAAGCGTCTGCAGTCGCCATACCGACATGGGCGCAAGCGCGGTGATTGGTGGAAGTGGAAGGTGGATCCGCTCACCATCGACGCGGTCATGCTCTACGCACAAAGCGGCCACGGGCGCCGCAGCACCTTGTACACCGACTACACCTTCGGTCTTTGGGATGGCGACAAGCTGGTGCCGGTTGCCAAGGCGTACTCTGGCTTGAGCGACAAGGAGATCCTTGAGCTTGATCGCTGGATACGAGCGCATACCACTGAGCGCTTTGGCCCGGTACGGGCGGTCGAGCCGCTGCAGGTGTTCGAACTCGGCTTCGAGGGGGTCAATCTGTCGGCACGGCACAAGTCCGGGGTGGCGGTTCGCTTTCCGCGCATCCTGCGTTGGCGCCGCGACAAAGCTGCCAACGAAGCCGACCTGCTTGAGAGCCTGCGTGCGGTGGCGCAGTGAACCCCGGGCGTGTTGTCGGGATAAAGCGCTTCGAACAGCCGCTGACGCAATGGTTCGCGCTGCGTGGCTGGAAACCCGCCGCGTTCCAGCGGGAGGTCTGGCGGCGCTACCGCGAGGGGCAGTCGGGCTTGCTGGTGACGCCAACCGGTAGCGGCAAGACGCTGGCGATGATCGGTGGCCCTTTGCTGCAGGCGATGATGGAGCTACCGACGGGTGAGGGAAAGCGTACGCAACGGCGCCGCACTGACCATGCGCGCGTGCGGGTATTGTGGATCACGCCATTGCGTGCGCTGGCCAGCGACACCGTTCAGGCCCTGCGCCAACCTATTGAGGGGTTGGGCTTACCGTGGACGGTGGCGATGCGCACCGGCGACGCCAGCAGCCGCGACAAGCGCTTGGCGCGGCAGGGCAAGGCGGATGTGCTGGTCATAACCCCAGAGTCATTGGCGCTGCTGCTGAGCCATCCCGACACGTTGGATCAGCTCGCCCATCTTCAGGCGATCGTCGTCGATGAATGGCACGCGTTGCTGGATAACAAGCGCGGCGTTCTGCTGCAGCTGTGTTTGGCCAGACTGCGTGAACGGCGTCCGTTGGTGCGCATCTGGGGGCTGTCTGCGACCTTGGGCAATCTTGAGCAGGCACGGCAGGTGCTGCTTCCGCATTTGCCCGATGCTGCGTTGGTACGCGCTGCGTCACCGCGAACCCTGCACATGAAGACCCTGCTGCCATTGCAGGGTGAACGCTTCCCATGGGCAGGACACCTTGGCCTGTCACAGGTGCAGGCGGTGGTGGAGCAGATCGCACAGGCGCGGACTACTTTGTTGTTCACCAACACCCGCGCCCAGGCAGAGCTGTGGTACGAGGCGCTGCAAGCGGTCTGGCTGCAAGATGACGAGGAACTGGCGCTGCACCACGGCTCGCTGGATCTGGGATTGCGGCGGAAGGTAGAGCAGGGATTGCGGGAAGCACGTATCCGCTGCGTGGTGGCTACTTCCAGCCTTGATCTTGGCGTTGACTTCCCGACTGTGGACCAGGTCATCCAGCTGGGAAGTCCCAAAGGCATGGCGCGGCTGCTGCAGCGCGCTGGACGTTCACGGCACCGACCAGGTGAGGCAGGCAGCATCGTCTGCGTACCAACGCATGCACTTGAACTGGCCGAGTTCGCGGCGGTGCGGCAGGCGCTGCGTGCAGGCGACGTGGAGTCGCGGCGGCCGCTGACAACGTCGCTGGACGTGCTCGCGCAACATTGCGTGACGCTCGCGTTGGCTGGCGGCTTCGATCCTGATCAGCTATTGGCGGAGGTGCGGACAACCCATGCTTTTGCCCACCTGTCACTGGATGACTGGACGCAGGTACTGCAGTTCATCACCCAGGGTGGCAACGCCCTGCAGCACTACCCTGAATATTGCCGCGTCATCCGCGATGTGGATGGCATCCATAAGGTGATTGATCGCCGCGTGGCCCTTCGTCACCGGCTTTCCATTGGCACGATCAGCAGTGATGGTGCGTTGCTGGTACGCATGGCACGTGGTGGCGCACTCGGTAGCGTGGAAGAAAGCTTCCTGTCCCGATTGCGTCCAGGTGATCTATTCCAGTTTGCCGGTCGCACCCTGCGCCTGCTGCGCTTGCAGGACATGACGGCGTATGTGCGGCCAGCGAAGCAAGGCGGCGGCGTGGTCCCCCGATGGCAAGGCGGGCGAATGCCGATGTCCACGGACCTGGCAGCACACGTAGCGGAGGTGCTGGCCAACCCGCCAGCGACGCCCGAACTGCGAGCCTTGCGCCCGTTGCTGGTATTGCAGTCCCAGCTGTCCGCGATGCCAGGCCACGGCCAATTGCTGGTCGAGCAGATCAAAACACGCGAAGGCTTGAATCTTTTCCTGTATCCGTTCGCGGGCAGGGCGGTGCATGAAGGACTCGCGGCCGTGCTTGCTTTGCGTTGGAGCCGAAGTGCAGCGGCTACCTTCTCTTTTTCAGTGAACGACTATGGATTGGTGGTGACGGCGACATCCGTCCCGTTGCTGGATGAAGCCGACGTGGCCGCTCTATTGGTGCCGGACGCGCTGCTGCAGGACCTGCAGGAGGCAGTGAACATGAGCGAACTGGCACGAAGGCAGTTCCGGGAGATCGCCCGGGTCGCAGGACTATTGCCACCGTCAATTCCGGGTCGCGCCCTGCGTAGCCTTCGCCAACTGCAGGCATCGAGCAGCCTGCTCTATGACGTGCTCCGCCAATATGATCCCGGACACATGCTGCTGCGTCAGGCCGAGCGCGAAGTACTGGAACTGCAACTGGACGTTGCGACCTTGCAGCGTGTCGTGGACGAGTGCGCCACCCGCACGCTGTTGTTCGCCCAACCACGCACGTTGACCCCGCTGGCCTTCCCGCTCTGGGCCGAATCCAGGCGTGGCAGTTTTAGCACTGAGGATTGGAAGCAACGCGTCCGTCGGGCTGCGCAGTTGCTGGAAGCGCGGCATGGTTGAACACCTGCAAATGGTGCTAGCAGGCGAGGCGGTTACGCTGTTGGCGGACCGTGCACTTTATTGGCCGGCGCGACAACGGCTGATCGTGGCCGACCTGCATCTTGGCAAGGGTACGGTAATGCGCCGTGCCGGAATCGCGGTTCCCAGCGGCGGTACTCGCAGTGACCTTGCGCGTCTGACCACCTTGCTGGACGTGACCGGGGCGGCTTCGCTCTGGGTTCTGGGTGACTTTCTACATGGTGCCCGTTCAGAGGGCAGCGACGCGGTCTGGCAGCAGTTCCGCCAAGCGCACTCGCAGCTGGCAATGGCTGTCGTGCCCGGTAACCATGATCGTGCTCTGGATGCCGGAGCCGCGAATGTGGAGCTGATTCCCGACGGTACCTGCGATGGTCCTTTCGTTTTCCGCCACGCACCTGAGGAGCCGGGTAGCGCGCCTGGTCACACGCTTTGCGGTCATCTGCACCCGGTGCTCAAGTTGCCTGCGCTGAGCGCGCATCCGCTGTTCTGGATTCGCAATCGCTGCACCGTCCTGCCAGCCTTCTCCCTGTTTACTGGCGGCCTACGGGTTGAGCATCGCCAAGCGCGGGGCAGCGTGCTCTGCAACGGAGAAGATCTCGTGCAGCTCGACTGACAGCGTCGGTCAGCGCATTGCCGTCGGTCGTTGGGCTGCGGCCAATCTGGTGTTGTTCAAATTCATCGGTAGCAATGGAAGCGTGCGGCTGCGATAACAGCGAAGAAGCCCTCGTTCGACGCGGAAAAATTTGGATGAGATCACAGATCGGCGGTTTTTCCGGCTGTTTTTTCCTGACCTTCACATGCGCGATCCTATATACGACCAGCCGGAAAGCAGGGGCAACAACAGGAGACCAAGCTGTGAAAAGCATGAAACTCTATCTGGAAGGGCCAGGACGAGAGCGACGTCCTGTCACGGTCGTTTCGACAGAGAGGAAAAGCTTCAGAACCATGCTGGACGTCCCGGACAGGCGCGCCGTCGCTGCCGGGTTGGGACGCATGGTCGAGGTGAATACCTTGATGGATGAAGAGGGAAACCTTGCACAGCAAATTGATAGCGAGGGCTTCAGATACCGGTTCCAAGGATCTGAACTGCCCTGGTCATTGATCGTCGGTTGATTGAGGCGGGCCCCAGCAGGGGCCCGCTTTTCCTGTTCAGGCCGCCAAGAGCCCAGCAAGGCGGGCAATCAGGACCACAGACGCAGGCCGCAGAACCCGAATGCCAGGGCTTCTTTATGAACGGCACGGTTCCTAAAACGTCGATATCCGGGTAAACAGAAGCCTGTCCTGAATTCAGGCGATTGTTTGCTGTATACCAGTGAGGCTAGTACAGGGTGGGTCCCGAAAAGGGAGAAGTATCTTGAACGGATTGAGCATGTTCCTGGAAGGTCCAGGGCTGGAACGTCGCGCAGTGCAGCTGCTGCGAACCGAACGCGTTCCGCTTGATACCTTGCTGCTACACGCGACAAGCAGGGCGGCGGTAGCGTTGATTGATCTCCACGTATTGATTGACAACCGCGGCAACGTAGCCACGCAGGTAGACCATGAAGGCCTGCGTTACCGTTTCCCGGAGTCCAATGCCCCTTGGGCGTTGATTGTCGGCTGAAAGCCACGGGTAGCGGATGGAATCCGCTACCCCCTGTTTCCGGGGAAGCTGCAGCTCTCACGCGTCATTAAGCTGGTTGCCGGTCCTTACGCGCTGACGGCAAAAAGAAGCACAGTCACATCGAATTCCGCCGCCCTCATCCTCCTCGATGAGGGCGGGCAGGGAAGGGCTGTACTGCGGTCTGCGCGTGGAAGTCAGATCGCTGTTGCTACCGTTGAATTCACGCACGATCACCCTTCGCTATCGCTGTGGCCGTTACAAAATCACGCTCATCCCAAGGAGAGCCGTCATGGCCAGAAAGACAGATAGCGCCCAGGTGACCGAGTTGCTGTTGCAGGCGCTGGAGACAGAGCGTGGCGGTCAGAAAATATATGCAGCAGCTTTGCGTGCGGTCCAGAACGACGATCTGCGCAAAGAATGGGAGGGCTATCTCGAAGAGACCCGTGGGCATGAAGAAACTATTACCCGCGTCTTCGAACAGCTCGGCCTGGATACGGAGGCCGATAGTCCGGGCCGACAGGTAGTGGCGCATCATGGGAAATCACTGGTAACGGCCATCCAGATGGCGATCAAGAACGACACGCCGGCCGCTGCGGAATTGGTTGCAGCCGAGTGTGTTGTGCTGGCCGAAACCAAGGATCACCAGAACTGGGAGTTGATCGGGAAGGTCGCCGAGCAAGGCGGAGCGTCTGCAAAAGTACTCAAGCAGGCATATGAGGCTGTTGAAAAGCAGGAAGACCATCATCTGTATCACACAGCCGGTTGGGCACGGGAGCTTTGGCTGCAGAGCCTGGGGATCCCTGCGGTTTTGCCGCCGCCTGAGGAAAAGAAAGACGTGGAGACAGCCATCGGTGCCGCGCGCGCCGAGAAAGCACGCAAGGACTATCTCTGATCCGGTTTCGTGGCCCGCGTGTTCCTCCGTGGCCGCGTTTATGGTGTCGAAAGCTAACGCCGCATAGCGCTGCCGGATCGTGACCGGAGTCTGGCGTGGGCCATAACTGAGACCCACGCCAAACCGGTCAGTCCGGAGCTTTGGCGGGAACGAAGGGAGACACCGGGTCGCTGGCGGGGAATGTCTCTTCCAGCGCCTCATCATGATTCGAACTCTCATGCTCTTTGCGCTTGCGACGCTCATGGCTTGACTCAGGGCAGTCACGCTCCTCGGAGGGCTCTGGCGGGTCCTTGCGGTCTCGTATCATCTTGGTGGCTCCTGCAATTGAACGGCGCCAGCAAGGACGCTGCGTTGCTGGCAACCCCGAATGTGATCCACTGGCTGCTAGCCGGGTGTGGAGAACTGACAGAGCGCTGTGAAGAAAACGCTAGGCGATCGGGGCGCGTCGTTATTCTTGGTTAGCGCCTGTCCGCGTAGGGTTGCAGAAAGATCGAACAGAGGAAGGGCAATGGCGCGCACAGCACCGCGGGTTCATACCGAACAAGCAGACATCGAGCAGCTCAAGGCCTTGCAGCTGGCGCTTGATGCAGAGCTTGTGGTCGAACTCCGCATGAAGGATGGGAGGGTATTGAAGGGGACTGTGACCGAACGACCTGCCGTGCAGCAGTTTCGCGGCCCCGATGAGGTGGAGGGAACCAATGGCCAGGTTCCGCTGGATGTGCCCGGTGAAGGGGTGCAGCTGCTATGGCTGGATGAGATCGAGCACGTAACGCGACTGGGAAGCAACTGATGAAGTGAGCAGTAGGCCGTTCTGGCTGCAGGGCTCCACCCCGCTGGCTTCGATCCTGCATCGAAGCCTCAGCCCCATGAACCGAGCGGTCACTACTCGGTCGTACTGTTGCCCCTGCGCTTGCGACGTGACACCCATTGGCCTGCCAGCGCAGTAAGCAGCAAGCAACTGTTGGTGACGACGAAGATCGCGTTCCCTACCATCACCGAGTAAATGACAAACAGCATCGAAGCCGCTGCCTGGCCGACGAACAACCAGGTTGAGAGCGCCTCCGGGTGTTCAGCGTTGGCCTGTTTGACGATCTGCCGGATCAAGGTGGCCAGCAGTATCACCGACGCTGCCCAGCCAACACACTCTGTCAACAATTCTTTATCCATTGATCGTCAGACAAAGAGTGCCGTTTCGGTGACGCCAAGTTGCAGGGCAAGTTTGGCCAGCTCATTGGCAGCGGCGGTCCCGTCACCTTGCTGCGAGACAGTATCGAGTATGTCGCGATAGGCCTCCCAGAACTCTGGCCCGCTACCATGCCGTTTGTACGAGGCATGCAGGCGCGTCCACTGCTCGGTTGAGAGGACTTGTGCGCTGATTCCCATAATCAGATCGCCTGGAGGATAGATGCCAGCGCTGCGCCGAACACGAAGCACAACAAAGCGGTTTTTCGCGAAAGGGTCCGTGCGACGGTCATCATGCTGGCTCCGTTCGGGTCTAGCAGCATGCTGCCAAGCTCGGAGTTAAGCGCTCGTCCCCGACTGCCACCGTTTTGCGAAGGCTTCTTCACAAGTCGCTGCCGCCCCCGAACGAGTGAGCGAGGGCTAACGCTGGAACTTCACCCGTTCAGGCCGATGCAGGCCAAAGCCTTGGGCGTAGTCCACGCCCAAGGAACGCGCCGCCTCGCACAGGTGCCCGGAGCTCACGCCCTCGGCAACGACTTTGAGGCCCCTCTGATGGCCTATCTTGGCAATGGCGCTGATGATGGTGTGGCTGATCGGGTCGGTATCAAGGTCAACAATAAAGCTGCGGTCGATCTTGATCAGGTCCAAGGGAAGATTCTTGAGATAACCGAACGACGACATGCCGGCGCCAAAGTCATCGAGGGCGATGCTGCAGCCAGCACAACGCAGACGTTCGACGATGCTCGCGACCTTGACCAGGTTGCGAACCGCGACAGTCTCGGTGACCTCAAAGCAAAGCTGCTGTGGCGGCACCCCGTGCTCTGCGATGCAGCCAAGGATGAAGTCAGCCAATCCCTCATCCTCGATGCTGGCGCCTGACAGATTGATCGCACAGCTACCAAGTGATTGCGCAGTGAGGTGGAGGTTGTTGAAGTTTGACAGGGCTTTCCGGATCACCCAGCGGTCGATGGTGGGCATCAAGCCGTAGCGCTCGGCGGCAGGCAGAAATACGCCAGGCAGCACGATGCTGCCATCTTCGTCCCGCAAGCGCAGCAGCAGCTCGATGTTGGTAGCGGTGTCGGCGCCGGTAAGAGAGATGATCTCCTGGTAGTCAAGCAGCAGCCGGTCCTGTTCCATCGCCCAGCGCAGCCGGTTGACCCATTCCATCTCCCCCTGGCGCCGGCTTGTCTCATCGTCCTCACGGTACACGTGGACACGATTGCGTCCATTCTCTTTTGCCATGTAGCAGGCGGTGTCCGCCCACGCCAGCAGGTCCTTCAGAGTGGGCAACTGCTGGTCTATCACCACCATGCCGATACTGCAGCTGACCTTGTAGCTGCGTTCCTGCCACGCGAACAGCAGGGTTTCTATGCTCCTGCGAATCTGTTCCGCCAGTTCCAATGCCCCACCGGCGTCAGCATGAAAGGTCAGCAAGCCGAATTCATCACCGCCCAAACGCGCCAAGACATCACCACTGCGCAGTTGCTGGCGCATTATCAACGCGAGTTGCTCCAGCAGCTGGTCGCCCGCCATATGCCCGGACACGTCATTGATGAGCTTGAACTGGTCAAGGTCGATGTATAGCAACGCCCACATGCCATTGATCGCTGCTGTGGAACGGTTCTTCAGTATCTCTTCCAGATGCCGCTCGAACTCACGACGGTTGTAGAGTCCAGTCAGCGCATCATGTGCGGCCTGGTAGCTCAGGCGATCGGTCAGTTCGCGTTGTTCGGAGTTGTCGGTTGCTACCAGCAGTAGATGCGGGGTGCCGTCCACATCTACTTCAGCCATCGATGCATTGGCCCAGAAGCTGTTGCCATCTGCCCCGCGCAGCTCGGCATCAAGCTGGTTCCAGCCACTGCGGAGATCCGCGGGATCACGGGACCGGGCCTGCAGTTGTTGATCTAGAAACAGCGAAGACAACTGTAAGCCAGTGGGATCACCCAAACGCTTGCGCGCTGCCTGGTTGGCGTACACGATCTTCCAGTCGCGGGCATCGACCAGCAGCACCAATGCTGGCAGCAGCTCATTGAGGGCACGAAAGCGCCGCTCGCTCTCGCGGTAACGTGAGCTCATCTGCGCCCCCAAGGCCAGGGCCTTGCGCTTCGTTACCGCCAGCGACCACAGCAATGCCGATAGCAGCAGGCTGATCATGCTCCCGGCGATGACGATGGTGTCCAACCGGCCGATGGCGAAAGGCTGCGGGCGGGGCTGCATCTCCAGGAGCCAGTGTCTGCCGCCAAAATCCAGTTGACGGTACTGCACCGGCAGCCCGGCAGCAGCTACCGCGCCGGAATCATAGAAGGGCTGGGCGTCCGCATCCGTATCGCGGATCCGCACCCGGAAGCCATCCAGGATGGACGGTTCCAGCGCGCTTTCGATCAGTGGCTGCAAGCGGATGCCGATCGCCAGCGCGCCGATCTCCCGAGCCTGCCGCTCTCTCGCTGTCGCCGGCGTTGGACCATTGGAATACACCGGTAGGCGGAGCGTAACGCCTAGCGGACTCTGTCCCGGAGACGCGTGTTGGCGCAGGGTAAACGGGGCTGAAACAGTGACGGTATCGGTATCCCTGGCACGCAGCAGGGCTGCGAGATTGGCCGGTTGGGTGACCATGTCAAAACCCAACAGACTGGTGTTGCTTTGGTACGGGGACACAAACTCATAGCGGTAAGCCGCGTTGTCGGTTTGCGGTCGATCCAACTGCGTGCGCCGAGCAAAAGCGATCGAGGTGTAGGCCTCGCTTCCATCGTGCAAACGCGCGTAGTACTGACTGAAGCCAGTCTGGTCCATCCGGTCGTTGGCCAGGAAGACCGTCTGCATGGCACGCAGGATGGATGCTGCGCGTTCGAGCGGTACCCGCAGCTTGGCAACGCTGGTGTCGGCCATGGCGCTGCGTGCGTCTGCCACCCGATGCTGCAGGTCCGACCATTCGCGATAGGCGATGACCGCCGTGCAGGTCAGGCCGAACAACAGGCCTGCAATCGCCCAGGCGAGCGGCGGTAAGCTGCCACCACGGGCAGGCAAGGCGTTCGCAGATGCTTCGTACTCTGGTTGTATGAAATTCACGTGCCCGTTCGGCTCCTGCGCAATGTTGTGCCATGAGGAACATGCAGCCCGCCTTGTACTGGCCAGCTGTAAAAAAAGTCAAAACAACGCGAAAGCTACCGCTATGCAACTTCCGGCCGTTCCGGGCCGAGTATTGGTATCGGCGTGGGCCGGGTGATCTTGATGGAGCGACCGCTACGTTTGCGACCAAGCCCGTGGCATGACGTCCGGGAACAAGTTAACGCAATTCGGTTGACAGGCAGTCATCGTGCGGATGCCCGATTTCACGCCACCGTAGCCACTCCTAGACTCGGCGATGACATCGAAGGGGTAGATTACCAATCAAAACATCCATGAAACGATGTGGATCCGACACCGTCTGGAGGCCCCATGAACGATGACAACGCAACAACGTTGATAGGGCCAAGTCAGGGCGTAGCGCATCGAATTTTTGCCCTTTTCGAGAGTGTGCGCCCATTGAAGCACCGACGTTCAGTGCTGCTGCGGTGCAGCGACGTCTGCGCGGGGTGGACGCCGATATGAGCCTGGCCGACTACCGCCGCAAACGCCGCTTCCAGCATACGCCTGAACCTGAACCGGGCAAGCCGTTGCGAAAAGGGCGGCGTGCAATATTCGTCGTGCAACTGCATCACGCGAGTCGACGCCATTATGACTTTCGCCTGCAGATTGGTGACACGCTGAAGAGCTGGGCAGTGCCCAAGGGACCGAGCTATGACCCATCCGTGAAACGGATGGCGGTCGAGGTGGAGGACCATCCCATCGCCTATGCAGAGTTCGAGGGGCAAATCGCCAAAGGCCAGTATGGCGGCGGGCATGTGGCGCAGTTTGACCATGGTATCTGGGCAACCAGAGGCGACCCCGAGACGCAGTTGGACAAGGGACATCTGCGGTTTGAACTGTTTGGCAACAAGTTGAAAGGCGGCTGGCACCTGGTGCGCTCGGGCAAGCCTGCGCGTCAACCGCAATGGTTGTTGTTCAAGGATCGCGATGCGTATGCCGGTGTCTTGGAAGCCGACGACCTGCTGGCCGATGTAACACCGGCGCCGGAAAGCGACAAACAACGTGCCGGCCGCGGCAAGACTGCAAAGAAGCAGCTTGTTACCCCGCCCGTGACGTCGGGTCGGCGCAAGGATTGGGCCAAACGCGCCTTATGCTTGAAGGGTGCTCGCAAGGGCAGGGTGCCGACAGGACCTTTCCAGCCGCAACTGGCAAAGCTGGGCCAGACTCCGCCCAAGGGGGAGCACTGGCTGCACGAGCTCAAGTGGGATGGTTATCGCATCCTGGTCACCGTGGCAGACGGCAAGGTGCGCCTTTGGTCACGCAATGCCGTGGAATGGACGGCGCGATTGCCCGAGATCCGCGAGGCGTTGGAAGGGCTGCGACTTGACTCGGCGTCGCTGGATGGTGAGCTGATCGCAGGAAGCGGGGCACAAGAGGATTTCAACCTGCTGCAGGCGACCCTCTCAGGAGAGCGGCAGGGTCGGCTCACCCTGATGCTGTTTGATGTACTGCACCTGCAAGGCGTAGATGTCGCCAACGCGCCGCTGATCGAACGCAAGGCGCTGCTGCAGGACCTGCTGAAGGGGGTATCACCCCACCTCGCTTTCAGCACGCACGTGGACGCCGATGGCGAGACGGCGTTCCGTGTCGCCGCAGAACAGCACTTTGAAGGGGTGATATCCAAGCGTTCGGACCGGCCCTATCACCCAGGTCGCAGCGACGATTGGCGCAAGACCAAGCAACTGGCTTCGGATGAGTTCGCCGTGGTGGGCTTCACTGCGCCGAAAGGCGCGCGCACCGGCTTTGGCTCCCTGCTGTTGGCCAGCCCGGATGCCCGCCATGGCTGGCGCTACGCCGGCAGGGTAGGCACGGGGTTCGACGACGTGATGTTGAAGCAGCTGATGCGCAGACTTCGGGGCGGCGACAGTAAGCCCAGCGTCCATGTTGGGGCCACCGAGACCGACCTGCGCACGGCCACATGGTTTGCTCCCCGCTTCGTGGTCGAGGTGTTCTACCGTGGGAAGGGAGGCCAGGCCTTGCTGCGGCAGCCCTCGCTGAAGGCCCTGCGGCTGGACAAAGACGTGGACGATCTCCTTGATAGCGATCAATCTCTTATGGCTCAACAGAAAACGACTGGCGCCAAACGCAGCAAGCCTAAGACAAAGGCTGCAAATACCGAGCTGCCAACGCTCTCCAGCCCGGCCAAGCGCTTGTTTCCCGCAGACAACATCAGCAAGCAGGACGTGTGGGACTACTACCTGGCAGTTTCCGATCATCTGCTGCCGGAAATTGTCGGGCGCCCCTTGTCGGTGATCCGCTGCCCGGCTGGCATCGAACGCCAGTGCTTCTTCCAGAAACACATGACTGCCGGTATCGAGCGGGTATCCACCGTCAAGCTCAAGGAAGAGTCGGGATCACAGGCCGACTATCTGGTAGTCGATGATCTTGCTGGTTTGATGGAGCTGGTCCAGTTCAACGCCTTGGAGTTCCACCCCTGGGGAGCGAGGGCAGACACACCGGATATCGCCGACAGAGTGGTGTTCGACCTTGACCCAGGGCCTGATGTGCCATTCGCGGAAATGAAACGCGCTGCGACGGATATACGCAAGCTATTGCTTGGCATTGAACTGGAATCCTTCCTGCGCGTATCTGGTGGCAAAGGCCTGCATGTGGTAGTGCCGCTCGCACCGGGGTGTGATTGGGAGTTGACCAAGCGCTTTGCACATGGCTTCGCCGATGCATTGGCCCAGTCACAGCCGGACCGGTTCCTGGCCACCGCCACCAAGAGCCGCCGAAATCGCCGCATATTCGTCGACTACCTGCGCAACGGGCGAGGTGCAACAGCGGTCGCGTCCTATTCGATGCGGGCACGTCCTGGCGCGCCGGTGGCGTTGCCTCTTGCATGGAGTGAGCTGACGAAGTTGCACAGGGCCGATGCTTTCACCATCAAGGATGTGCCGGCAAAGCTGAAGCGGCGCAGGAAGGATCCGTGGGCAGAAATGGATTCGCTCAAGCAGAACCTCTCGCGCTGGGCCAATGACACATAGTCGCAGGCCTGCTGTCCGAAGCCGCTGGCTTCGCCCAACTGTCCCAAAGAGACTACAGCCGCAGCACGCGAAAAACGCAGCATCAATCCAATCGAGGAAATCACGATGACGAACGACAAACCCTCCGCAGGACGGAAAGAGGAAAAGACGCGCGCCGACGGAACCCCGGGCACGGATGCGGCACGCGAGCAGGACACGAAGGAGCAGTCCGACCAGAAAATGCAGGAGGAGAAGCTGCGACAGTCCAACCAGATCGACAAGGGACCGTCGGCATGCAATCCAAGCGGGCGCCGCTAGTCGCACCGGCGCGATTGATGGTCCTTTCGTGCGCTGTGAGGTGCTGCGGCGTCGATGAGGCATCAATGGAACTGAAGCGTTTTTTCGTCATGGCCATCAGCATCGAGATAGCACAACCTCGATCGGCTTCACGTAAGACTGACCTGGTCTGCAGTTAGCTTGTTCAACTTTCAAGTGGGCTACTCCTCATGGTCAAGCATTGGAGTCGCAAACGAATGATCTGGACGATCCTGATTACCGCCCTGGTCACGTTGTTGGCGACCGTGGTAGCGATGAATTTCAAGACGTCGGACAAGAAGCTTGAGCGCAAAATCGAGCACCTCTACGCCGCGAATACACCGCAGTTCCGCAGGGAAATGGCAGTACTGCTCGGGCCCGGAATGGTGCCTGGAAATCGCGTGACCGAACTGCAGAACGGTGACGCGATATTCCCCGCCATGCTGGAGTCCATCCATTCGGCGCGGAAGACGATCACCTTCGAAACCTACATCTACTGGTCGGGGCAGATTGGCCAGGAATTTGCGGACGCTCTTGCCGAGCGTGCCCGGGCAGGGGTGAAAGTAAAGGTGATGGTGGATTGGATGGGTAGCTTGAAGATGGAGCGCAGCCTGATTGACCAGATCCGGGACGCCGGCGCGGAGGTACATCAGTACCGTCCACTCAAGTGGTACAACCTGGGGCGCCTCAACAACCGGACCCATCGAAAGCTGCTGGTCATTGATGGCCGGGTGGGGTTTACCGGTGGAGTAGGGGTAGCCGACCAGTGGAGCGGGCATGCCCAGGACAGCGAGCATTGGCGCGACATGCATTTCAAGATCGAGGGCCCGGTTGTGGCGCAGGTGCAGGCAGCCTTCAACGACAACTGGATAAAGACCACCGGTGAAGTGCTCAACGGGGTGGACTACTTCCCGCAGATCGCTCCAGTCGGCGAGATGGATGCCCATATGTTCGTGGCATCACCGTCTGGCGGTAGCGAGAGCATGCATCTGATGTACCTGATGGCCATCGCAGCAGCCGAGCACAGCATCGACCTGCAGGCGGCGTACTTCGTGCCCGACGAGCTGATCATCAAGGCGCTGATCACTGCACGACAGCGGGGAGTGCGGGTTCGCGTAACGGTGCCCGGCAAACACATAGACTCCGAGACCGTTCGCTTGGCCTCGAAAGCACATTGGGGGGAGTTGTTGCTCGCTGGCGTTGAGATCTACGAATACCAGCCAACGATGATGCACAACAAGCTGCTGATCGTGGACGGGATAATGAGCTCCGTGGGTTCCACGAACTTCGACGTGCGCAGCTTCCGGCTCAACGATGAGGCCAGCCTGAATATCTACGACGCAGCGTTCGCTGCGCGGATGACCGAGGTTTTCGAGGCGGACCTGAAGCCGACGATCAAATATACCCATTCGATGTGGGCGCAGCGGCCGTTGAAGGAGAAGATGATCGAGAAGTTCGTTCTTCCAATAAAATCGCAGCTGTGACAAGTCAACTACAGTGTGTGTTCTTCACATTGCATGACTGCAGACTAACGTTGACGTGCGCAATGTACGTGCTGCGATATCACCATCGCGCCGTTAGATGAGGTGAGCTGTGAGCACCCCCACGCCAACCGATCCGAATGCGCCTCGCGAACCGGGAACTCCAGACCCGATGCGGGATCCCCGGAATCCTGATCGCCCGAACCCTGACTTGCCTGGCAACGACAATCCCGACTTGCCACCGGTTGATCCGGAGAGAGGACCTCCAGTCCCGGATCATCCAGACAAAGACAGCGCAACTTGAACACGATTGCGGAACGCTTGCCAATTGAAGCCTAGAAGGTCGAATCATGTCTGAACCCAAGAAGTCTGCTGCCAAATCAGCTACCCGCACAACGTCCAGAACGCCCCCCAAAAAGCAGGCTACGAAGCGTGGCGAGGATGGGGACGCCCAGCGTACAGCGACAAGGCAGCGCAATCTTCAGGGTCGGGCAAAAAGGCTCGATGCCGTCGCCGGCAAGCCGGAAAAGCCTACGCCGGTCCAGGCAGGACCACGCAAGCAACCAGCTCGCATGCCTGCCCAGAGCATTCCCAAGCCCGGTGCCGAAAGCGCGCTTGATCTGGCCCCACGCTACATGGCGCCAGACTACGTAGGCAGCGGCAAATTGCGGGGCCTGCGTGCACTCATCACCGGTGGTGACTCAGGCATAGGCAGGGCAGTGGCGGTTCTGTTCGCGCGTGAGGGGGCCGACGTCGCTGTCTTGTATCTCAGCGAGCATGAGGATGCGAAGCTGACCTGCAGCAAGGTAGAGGAGGAGGGCACGCGGAGCCTTGCCATCAGCGGTGACGTGCGTGATCCCTCCTTCTGCGACAAGGCAGTGAAGAAAGTCGTCAAGACGTTCGGCGGCGTCGATATCCTGGTCAACAATGCCGCGTTCCAGCTGCATTGCCATCACCTGGAAGATCTCCTGGATGAACATCTGCAGGAAACGCTGCAGACCAACATCGCCGGCTACATCCAGATGGCGCGGGCGGTGCTGCCGTACATGGAGCAAGGTGGCAGCATCATCAATACCGGTTCGGAAACCGGTATCTTCGGCAGCCCATCGCTGATCGACTATTCCTCGACAAAGGGTGCTATTCATGCCTTCACCAAGGCGTTGGCAACCCAGCTGCTGCCGCGCGGAATTCGTGTGAACTGCATTGCCCCAGGCCCGGTATGGACGCCGCTTAACCCTGCGGATAAGGCAGCGGATGATGTTGCTGAATTCGGTGCTGACAGTGACATGAAGCGACCCGCCCAGCCCGAGGAACTGTCACCGGCCTACGTATTTCTGGCCTCTCCGATCACCGCGAGCTACATCAGTGGCATCGTTCTGCCCGTAATGGGCGGTCCGCATGGCTGATTTCTATTTCTGGTAACAGGAGAACCATGCTGTTGCCGCTTGTCGATGGTATTGAATCCTCCGATGAGTCTGATTCAGTGCGATTGCACTATTTGGCCCAGCCCTTCGGGCACAACCGGGAGACCCGACGCTCATGCAGATTCAGCAGTACGAAGAGCGACTTCGAGTTGCCATGCTGCAAAGTAATGTAGCTGCACTGGACGATCTGATTGACGACGATCTGCTGTTCGTCGGGCCCGGAGGCCAGATCTATACGAAGGAAGATGATCTCCAACTGCATCGTTTGGGTGCGCAGCGGGTGTCCCAAGCCGACTGGTTGGCTGTCGAGGTGCGCCACTACGGTGCAGTATGCATCACTGTCGTGACTGCGCAGCTCTCTGGCACGTTCTTGGCAGAACCCTTCTCGGGCCGGTTCCGCTACATCCGCACCTGGGCAGAGCGTGAAGGCATCTGGCGTGTGATTGCAGGTAGTGTGTCCGTGGTTGCTGCTGAGAGCTCGTAACGCGCGCCGTAGTGCAGCATCCTTCTGCATCTGATCGCTATCATTGACGGCTTCGTTAGTAGTACAGGCTGGACGTCGTGAAGAGCGCATTGGTGATATTGCTGGGATTGGGGGGCAGTGATGGCGGCGGCTGCGCAACTCAACGGCCCGCAGCGGTTGCGGGCTGCCCGCCAGGAAACGTTCGAGCGGCTGCGGTTTCCGTCGCGCGATGGTGCAGCCTTCACCGGTGCTGAGGTACGGGTGGTGAAACAGCTGCAAGGACGGTTCGATGGTATGCAGCAACCGGGGCCGCGCTGGATGGCACAGGCCTCAGACGATGCATTCTGGTACTGCGTAGGGCCCGGGCCAAGTTGGTATCTGGCCATTCCGATTTCAAGGCGTAATGGCTTCCAGTGGGATATCGACTGGGTGGTACGCCCTTTGGACGAGGGCCGCATGCGTGCCGCGCTGAACGGCGACACCGAAGCTTTACGATTGGCCTTTGGCGAGCAGACCGCACGGGGATGAGCGGAAATTGGGCACGACGAGTGTGCAGATTTTTGTTTAGACGGAACTTTGAAACGCCTCGGTTTGAGGCCGGCCACTATTCCGGAGCATGTCCGCTTCTGGCCAGAAGCGGGGTGCGGGATTAGAGATGTTTATCGGGGGTAGGGAAAGGCAACTTCCGACCCATAGCGGCCATTGTTGCCGCCGCAGAGCTTAGCGCTGGCTCCGGTTATACGCTGGCTTGTTAGCCGGACCCAGTCGCCCTAAGATCGAGCCGTATCGAGGGGAAAGCCCACCATGCCGTGCTTTGTGGGTAAGTCGTATAACCGGACCCACGGGTCCGTCTATTAGGTAGTTAGGCCCTATGGAATACATCGACGTCGAGTGAAAACACCAGAGCACTGCTGATCCAGTGCGCCTAGTCTCGGAACTCAACGCAGACCGATACGAAACGCGCAAGCTGGAATTCTTCCCTATGGGTAGGGTTGGCTATGCATCTCAACAAAGCGGTTCGCCCGGCACCGGGCTTGGCATCGTTCCGGTTCCGCCGCTGGCGGAGATCAATCACATGAGCTCAATGGCGTCACTATCAGCGCTCAAGGCTTCGAGAGTTTATGGGCTGCCAATGAGCCGGCTAGGGCCTAACAGTTCATTCAAACCAAACTCGCTTCGCGGCTCGGCTTAATTTTGGAGTTAGGTGCTCAAATGAAGATCGTCGTCGCTCTACTGCTGTCAATTACAACTACCTCGGTCGGCGCGAAGGAACTTTTGCTCTTCGGTGGCCGAAACCATGATGTCTTTCTCGGCTGCCTGACATGTGGCAAGTGGGACTCTCAATCTATATGCCATCAAAGTGGGAATTATGGATCAAAGTACAACTATGAAAGCATATGGAACCAGAATAGCAGATACGGCTATAAGTACCATGACGACAGTCCATGGAATAAACGCTCACCTAAACCACCAGCGATCGTTGATCGTGATGGCGGTTTCTACGGCTACTTTACCGCAAATAGATACATATCAAAGCGCGCACAGATTCCTGCCTTATTGGCACTAACAGATAATGCTGACCTCGTTGCAGAAGACCTAGAAAAAGCTAGGGATTTATTTTGCAGTGAGTGGGATCCTTACTTTTCGCCCAAGCCGACTCCGCTTCGCCGTGCGGATTGATTCAAAGGGGCGGGGCTTACGAAGATCTATCGGGGTAGGGTGGGGCCCGTGTCGCCTGCCCGTAAACTTGATCCAGGCATTCTTAGAGGTCTCCGGGCAAACTAGCCCCAAGGAGACCAGCAATGCGCAAGAGCAAATTCACCGAGAGTCAGATCGTTACGACGTTGAAGCAGGTTGAGGCTGGAAGGCAGGTCAAGGATGTGTGCCGTGAGCTTGGCATTTCCGATGCGACTTACTACGTCTGGAAGTCCAAGTACGGCGGCATGGAAGCTTCGGACGTGCAGCGGTTGCGCGACGTTGAGGCCGAACACGCAAAGCTCAAGCGGATGTACGCCGAACTGGCGATGGAGAATCATGCGTTGAAGGATCTGATTGCAAAAAAGCTTTAGACCCGGCGCATAAGCGCCCGCCCTTGGCCTGGCTGCAGGACCGCCACGGCTGGAGCGAACGCCGGGCCTGTGCGGCGATTGGGATGCCCCGGGCGACGGCACGCTACCGCCATCGACCGGATCGGGACGAAGAGGTGATCGCGTTATTGGCCGAGCTCTCTGAGCACTTTCCGGAGCGCGGCTTCGGCAAGCTGTTTCAGGTGATTCGCCGCCGCGGTTTGGTCTGGAACCACAAGCGTGTCTGGCGTGTGTACTGCCTGATGAAACTCAATCAGCGTCGGCGAGGGAAGAAGCGTCTTCCAAACCGACACCCGATGCCGTTGGTGGCCGGTGAGCAGATCAACGGCAGCTGGTCGATCGACTTCATGTACGCCGCGCTTTGGGATCGGCGATGGCTCCGTACATTCAACGTAATCGACGATTTCAGTCGCGAGGCATTGGCCATCGAAGTTGATCTGAATTTGCCGGCTACACGGGTCATTCGCACTTTGGAACGAATTGCGGCGTGGCGAGGCTATCCCGCAAAGCTTCGCCTGGACAATGGCCCCGAGTTCATCGCCCTGGCACTGGCGGAATGGGCCGAGCGCAAGACCATCGCGCTGGATTTCATCGAGCCAGGCCGGCCGATGCAGAACGGCTTCATCGAACGCTTCAACGGCAGCTTCCGACGTGTCGTGCTGGATATGCACGTCTTCCGCAACCTCGGAGATGTACGCAAACTGCCGGTGCTGTGGTTGGCCGACTACAACACCGATATACCTCACGATCCCCGCGGCGGGCTGACGCCCGCCGAATTCCGCCAGTACCACGAACCGGAAACCTCTAATTTAGCCTGGCACTAAATTACGGGGAGTCGACACAGCCGGTCAACGCCAGGCTCCCTACCAGTACAGTGAGAACAACCCTGTCCCTGCTCACAAAAAAGCCCTGTCCCCGCAGAGTTGGCAGGATAGCAGGGCTTCTGAGGGGGCGCCTGCGGATGCTTGGGCTGTCTCCTCAATTTGGGTTCGTCGTCGGTCAGACGAACGGCGATATTCGGTAACCACGATTTCTATTTGCGGCCGAGAACTGGCAACCATGCTAGCGGGTGTTGAGAATGCTGGGTCCATTCTTTTTGTCGCGACATGGACGTGTCCGATGCGCCCCACACAACCACTATCAAGGAGTGATCGCCATGGGTTCCCCTAGCCTTTTTGCATTGACCGTTTTTATCCTGTGGGCATTGTTGTTGATCGCCTTGATGGAGGTCATCCGTTCAAAGCTAATCCTGCAGAAGACCGTCGCGCCGAATGAGTTCCGGCCTGACAACTCGAACCTTTCACCTTTCATGCAGCGGCTTGCGCGCGCCCACGCCAACTGCATCGAGAACATTCCGGTACTGGGCGGCCTGCTGCTAATTGCTATCGTCAGCGATCGGGAGCATGTGACCGATCCGCTCGCTTATGTGCTGCTGGGCGCGCGCGTGACCCAAACGCTCATCCATCTAGCTTCTGGTTCGTCATTGGCGGTTTCGTTGCGCGCCACCGCCTTCCTTGTGCAACTGGCAATTGGCCTCTACTGGGCATTCAAGCTGCTTACCGCATTCTGATCAAGCGGGACCAAGTCAACTCGCCACGTATCAGCTGCTCCCTGTCCCTAATGGCAGGGGGATAGCAGGGCTTTGGAAGGGGTGACTGGGGGGGCAGATGGCCGGATCTTAGCACCAGTTGAAACGGCCCCTTAGTCAGCTACGGTGGGAAGGAGGGGTTCCGCTGGACTGGGCATGCTCCTTCTCGGCCTTTAGGACCTGCAGCTCAAGGAGCCGGTCATGCAGAGGCTGGATCTTGGCCCATTGAGTAAAACCGCGTATCGCCAACTCACTGGGCTTTCTACGGCTACTACATTGTCCATATCGGCCTGCTGGCAATATTTATGTGATTCGTCACTAAATTAAGCTGGCTATCTGCTTGTATGATGCTGGCTCATGTCCAGCAGGGAGCCGGGATGTACAGGGGAATTTTTGTAGCTACTTTGCTGGCACTGTCTGGCAGCGTGGGTGCGCAACAGGTCTACAAGTGCGTCGAGCGTGGAAAGCCTGATTCTTATCAGTCCCATCCTTGCGCGAACGGTCCAGCAGTGAAGGCTTGGGAAGCTGTCCCAGATCAGGACAACCCCTACCTACGTGCCCGGCTTGCCCAGATGGAGCGTGAAGTAGCGGCACGCCGTGCAGCACAGCGCCCTTATATTGCATCTGTTGGTGGGGGTCGAGGTGGTAGTCCCACGGGTGCGACTATTCGCACCACGAACGATGCTTGCGAGAGTGCTAAACGGCATCGAGATGTTGTCTATAACGCCGCTGGTTCGAAGCGATCATTTTCGACCTCGAGCACTATGGACAACATCGTCCATAACGCATGCAAATAGGGGTGCAGGGGCATTGCCCCTGCGTTGACGCCTTTACCCGGCCCGCGTGCCGAAGTGGCGTTCCCGCCACTCGCCCAGATCCACCACAACGACCTTGACCATCGACTGCTGACGGGCTTTTCGTGCAGCGTTCTTTTTACGTGTCGCGTCACGTAAATCAGCAGCATTGGCGTGCCACAGCAGGCCACGCAGCCTGCGTTCTGGGATCCTTTCGCCGCTTGGGGCTACCAGATCTCGTCCTGCCAGTCGCCAGCCAGCCCACGGACTTGTCAGGGCCACATGGTTGTCGATCACGCGCCGGTAGTAGTCGCTGGCGCAGCTGTTCGGGCATTGCGTTCCCGGTTCCCAGCACGGTGGACGGCTGTCCAGGTTGTAGGTGTCGCTCATGCCTCAATTTCCCCCGAATCCTTAGGAGGCCGGGATGGTAGGTGAGAAGTGATCCAAAGCCAGATCCAACGGATCCGCGCAGTCGCGTAGGCCATTACTCCATTTCGCATAATGTATATTATGTTAAATAACGAACCAACGAACACGGCGATCTCTGCTTCTCGATCAGCCTGTCCTTGGATTCCGAGCCTCAACGAAAGCCTCGGCGTTGCTGCGTTGTGCGTGGCAATACTCGTACGAACTTCCCGGCGCTGCATCGCTTGCGCCAAGACTCCAATTCTCGTCAGATCTGCAGCACTTGGCCCAGTTCGGGTCTTCAGATTTGGACAGATTCCATGTGCATGGAGAGCGATCCATGAGACACAACGCGTTGCGGAATCAAACACACAACGAGCTGACGGCGTGGCTTGTTACAGCTCCCCATGAGGTACTTTTTTAGTGACGCGTCATATAAATAGGTCGGAGCGACCAAAGCCGCGCTGCTATTTGGCAGAAAACGTAGCGCGGCCAGATTGGCTGTTACCTTCATCGTCGATCCAGTTGAACTGGACCACGGTGTCTTGGCGCACGCAACCAGGAACGCTTTCAACGACCGGAACGTCCGAGAACGGCGCTAGCAACCCTTCTGCCGCTACAGTTGCTGGCTGTCCATTGCAAAGCGCCAGGCCAGAAAGGGTCACGTAGAAAGGCGTTGGATTGACGGCAAACAAACGCGCGCCATCCTGCCGGAAGCTTAGTTTCCCCGCAGCCTGCCCTGCCCCCGCTTTCAGCGCTGCGGGGCGATAGATGACCTTCATCTGCGTGCGCATCGAGACCGTCAGGCGCGTGTAGTCCGATTCCTGAGCACTCGAATCATTTGGGGGAATCTCAAGAAAGTTCAGCCAGTAAAGCGACTCGCGGTCTTCGGCCGGCGCAGGCCCTACAAACAACAGACGCAGACTCTGTCGTTGGCCGGCGGCCAGCTGGAACATCGCAGGTAAGGGAATGATGGGCGCTTCGGCCTCGTCGGGACCGGATTCGGGCGAGCCATCATCCACCCACGTTTGAACGACCACCGGGTAGTCGTTCTGATTGGCGAGCACCAGCGATACCTCTCGCTGCCCCTGCGGGAAGATCACCCGCGTCCGTTCCGCTGTCACTCCTGCCATCGCACTTCCGCAGGTCAGCAGCAAAAAACCGATGAGCAGACGCTGGAGGGGCATTATTGGACTCGTATGATGATCTGCGCGGTTGCCTCAACGCGGCCGGCGGTTACCTGTGGCCGGGTGCCTTCAGAGAGTTTTTCGATTCTGGCGGTGAATATTTCATTGTATTGGGTGATACCGTTGGCGCTACCTCCTGATTGGGTGGCTCCGCCCACTGCCGGATACCAGCCTTGCGCCTGTGCGGTGGCCGCGACGCCGCCTGCAGAATTTTCGTTTGTAAGCAGGTTCATCACCTGCCCGTTGCGAAGCAAGCGAATTCCCACCCCCTTGGCCATGCCAGCCTCGTTGTAGCGGTCAGATACAAGATAGGAAACGCCACCATTTGCGTTGGCCAATCCCAGTGATGAGGCTGCGGCAGCAGCGCCAGCGGACACTTTGATGCCCAGTGCTGTGCCGTTGTTGGCAATGCTGCTGGTGAAACCGCTCTGGCACTTGAAGCTCACCTGGAATGGCATCTCATGAGTGACGCCTTCGTTGATCTCTTTGATGGAAATCCGTGGAAACACGACATGCGGCGTGACGTTCAGTACAGCACACGTGGGGTAACGCTTCAGCGTGACCCCGTTGTACAGCCCGATCGCACCTGGCCAGTTGTAGTGCCAACCAGCGTAGTTTGCATTGTGGGTCTTGCCAACCTCCGGATACACCAGTCCAGGTCCCTTGATTGCTATATAGCCAGCCGGCTGCGTGTAAAGGTAGCGCTGCGACTGGGTAATCGCGTAGTAAAAAGTAGATTCCAAGGGCGCGCTGAACAACTCCGAGCGCACGGCGCTGAGGTTCTTCGCTTTAACCAACCTATAGCCGCGGGAATCCACATCCAGCCCCTGCAACAGCCGCTCCGCCCAGACATCGGTGAAATATTGACCGGTCTCCATGTGGGTCAGACGAAGCAGCACATTCCGCCACGCGGTCCTGTACGCCGATTGCAATCCAATGGAATTGCCCAGCGCATCGCCGCCGTTGTACCAACCGCTGTAGAGGTTGTCTGCATTGGTGGAGAACATTTCATATACCGCGTCGCCAGGCGCACAGCGGAAGAAAACCCTCTCCGGATCATAACGACCGGTGGCTCCGTACATCGTAATTGGTGCCACAGCGCTGGCTATCAGCGTGGGATAGGGTTGGAAAGAAGGATCGCTGACATTGATCACACTGGGCAAGCCTAGTGTGCCATTGCAGGTATCACAGGCACCGGCCCAAGCCGACGCACTGCCCTCGCCCGGCCGGATTGCAGTCTGCGTAGTGGTGGTCGCAGTGCCAACGCTATCGACCTTGTAGCAGGTTGCCCATGCCGACGGCGAAACAGCCAGGCAAAATGGGAACAGCAAACGAAGAAATGTGTTCATTGCGCGTCCGCTTGGTAGTTCTGCATGTCCTGGCAGATAGCCTCGACGATGACAGGAGCCGCACTGGTGGAGGCGTGTGCACCCAGATCATAGGGCACGACACAGCTCCCGCCGAGGGCCTCCGCCCATTGCACTGAAAGCTGCCCTGCACGATTCGGTGAACGCGCGTAGATCAGCCCGGCTTGGCCCACCATGCCGATAGTGGCGCCCATTTCATTGGCCACGGTAGCGCCCAGCGGCACCACCGTGCCATCGGCGCGGCGGGCACGAATGATCAGCGGCATACCGGTCAGGGTTTCAAACTCCACCCGCAACGCTGCCCCCGCGAAAGGCACTACAGTGCGCTCGGTCTCGACCAGCTCTGCTTCCAGCGTCATATCCTGCGGGTCCAGCCCGATGCGGTTGATGCGGTATGGCGACAACGATGGCACCAAGGCGAAGCCGTTACGATTGATGCGAGCGCCCTGCCCTCCACGTACCTGGGAGCCCTGCGCACCGTCTGCCTTCACCAGGGCGAAGGTGTCACCCACGTAAGGTCCGGCGGTTATCCCTTCGCCATGCAGCACCACGGCGCCACGGATGCCGGCGGTGAGCTGCTGCATCCCCGAGCCGCCCGAGGCACCAACACTGAGGCTGCCCAAGGCAGTCTGGGTCTGCAGATTGCCGCTCCACTGACTACCACTGCTGCTACCGCCATGGCCTGCGGACACCGCATAGTTGGTGGCCCGGCGTTCGCCAAGCGTGCCGCTGACCACGGACTGGTAACTGGATTCCCCCGCGCGCGTATCCCTTGCGGCGATCGCGCTGAGCACGGGCGCCGACGCAGATGCTCCAAGCGGCATCGACAGCGTCAGCCCCAGCGATCGCCCCAACTGGCACTGCGATGCTGCACCGGTATTCCAACGGTCAACCGCGCAGTTGCGTTGCTGCGACAGCGACAGGCTGTAGCTCAGGCGCCGCCATGCGTTGGAGTAACCGAACTGGAACTGCACATCGTGTTTGCTGTCATTGAAATAGTCCGCCGCCGAACCGGTCAGATACAGCGAACCATAGTCACCAAGCCGCTGGTTCATGACGACGGTGAATTGATTGCGTTGGTTGCGCTGCAGGCCTGCCTGCTTGGACTCATCATCAAATGCTTCCTGCTCCCATGGCTGCCCGAGCACTTCAGAGAAGTCGCGAAAGCCCCTGGACGAGTAGCGGTATCCGGCCAGCGTAAAGGTGGTGTCGGTGGCCTGGAAGGTCTTGCTGTAGTTCAGTTCAAGACGATAACCGGTCTTGGTTCCTGCACCATTTTCCTGCAAACGCGAGAACACCGAGTTTCCACCGAAGGCGCCAAACGGCGTCGCAACCACACCACCAGCCAACAGGCCAATGTAGTTCTCGGCAACTCGAGCACCCGTGTTGACCGTGAGCCGATTGCTGAGCCCTCGCTGATAAGTGACCTCCGCGAAAAGCTGTTTTGATTGGTTGTAGGTACCTGCCTCACCCACCGTGGCACTGTACTTTGAGTAGCCAGGGCGTACGGATTCAGGCACAGCAGAAAACGGTACGCTGAAACGGTTCACGCTACCATCCGCCGCGAGCACCTCTACATCCAGGTCGCCGCCATAAGCCGCTCCACTGATGTCGTCAATTGCGAACGGACCCGGCGGCAGCACCTCCTCTCGCAGTTTGCGGCCATTCTGGCTGATGATGACGCGCGATTTGCTGGTTGCGGTGCCACGAACCACAGGCGCATAGCGGCGCTGCGAGTCCGGAATCATTCGCTCATCGGTGGCGATCTTGACGCCGCGGTAGCTCAGATTCCCGAACAGGTTGCCGTCGGTGTAGCTGTTACCGATGGTCATGTCACTGGAAATACTGGGCAGCGAGCGCTGCGCATAGGTGCGGATGCTGTTCCAGTTGCTGCTCTGCTGGCCCGGGCGACTGGAATAGGTCAGGTTCGATTGGTGGCGGAAACGCCACATGCCAATGTTCGCGCCGGCATTAACGGCGGCCGAGGCATAGTGCGACTCCACACCACGCGATGTAGAACGGCTGGCGTTTACATCATAGTTGGCGAACACCATGGCCTTGCCGGCATCCCACATCTCACGACTGACATGGTCACGAGGCTTGTTGATCAGCATGGCTTGCGGCACGGAAAAATCCAGGCGCAGGCGGCCAACGTCCAACGCCGCGGTGGCACCAGGCAGGCGGATCTTCAGATCTACGCAGATTGGATCATTCCCGTTGGCAGTGTCGACGGCACTCGGGCGAGCACCCAAGATGTCGCGCATGAACGTCTCGCTCAGGCACGGCTGGATACTGCCATCCACATCCTTGAACTCCACCTCAAGACGATCGGCGTAGGTGTCGTTCAGATAGACATCAAGCAGATAGCGCCCAGCATCCACCTGGTCACCTCGATTGAAACGCTGCAGGTTGCCGGTCGACAGCGTGGAACCCATCAGCAGACGATCATCGAACTCGTACATGGCATCCTCTGCACTGGCCACATTGCCTGCGCCAACAAGCGCAGCACCGAGCGCAAGGGAGAGCTGCGAGATTCGCATGTGCTTAGCGTGACGCGGCATGGGTGACTGCAATCCTTGCGCCATAGTCATTGATCAGTTGCGCACTCACCACCGCCTCGCCCGCGGGCAACTGGGTGGCCGCAAGCGGCATCCATTGGGCAGTGCCCATCGGCGGCACCATCGCCGGGGTGAGCTTCCAGCTGGCTCCCGCCACGTTCAGCGTGGCACCACCAAATGAAGCGTGGTAGCCGGTCGGGTTATCCACCTGTACATGCCAGTTGTTTCCAGACTGCTGGATACGGAAGCGCAACTGCTCTGGAATCTGCGCAGGCGTGCCTGCGATTCCCGTTGGCCGATAGAACATTTTCAGCCGGTTACGCATCAGCACCATCACCTTGTTCTGGTCGGCATGGGCGGTGTTCATCGGCGGCACCTGCAGCACGTTCAGATGAAACACAGATTCGCGATCGGTGGGCACTTCCTGGCCTGCGAACATCACGCGGATCCGCTGGCCGGCACCAGGTGCCATGCGCGAAACCGCAGGTGTCACCACGAAGGGACCATCGGCATCAGCAGGCGTGGACTGCGGGTTATCAACGTCCACCCATGCCTGCACGGCATTGGGAAAGGCGTCCTGGTTGGTCAGCTGCACCGTGACCTGTTTTACATCCGCCGGGTAGATGACGCGGGTACCGGAAACAACAACACTTGCCTCAGCAATCCCCGCATTGAACAGCGCGAGGATGGCGGCTATTGCAGTGCTGGCCACGTAGCGACGGGAAGAGATCTGATGCATGTGCTTTCCTCAGATGGAATTGCTGGCAATGCGCTACCCGTGAGGGCGACCTTTAGAGGTCGCCCTCACCAAGCCTGTTACTCGTAACGAACGGTGTAGGTCACCGAGCCCAACACCGGACCAGGCGTCACGGAAGCGTCTTCAGAGATGTAGCGCACGCCATAGTCGTGGGTGGCGGTCGTCTCACCGGCGCTCAGCAGGATTTCGCCAGCACGCACAGCCGCACCACCGGCCAGGTTCACCGGAGTACCGCCCGGCGCATCAAGCAACTGCAGTGCAACGCCCTCGGCGCCAGCGGCCGCAGTGTTGGTCAGGTTGCCGCTGATGGTCGGGTTGGTTGCCTGGAACAAGGTGGTGAAGGTTTCATCGGCGCCCGACGCAGCACAGCCGGTCAGGGTGATGGTGAATACGCCTTCACCTGCGGAATTGCCAACCGCACCGTTGAGGTCGGACACCGGAACGCTGTTGAGCATGATGGTCGGATCGGTGCCACCATTGATGACGGCCGAACAGGTCTGGTCGGTCACTTCGCCATTGAAGGTGATGACATTGGTCGCGTTGACCGATGCGCTTGCCGCCATGGCTGCGACCAACGAAATCAGAACGCTGCTTGCTTGATGCTTCATTTGGTTTTGCTCCTGGAACTCTGTTTTGGGAGGCGGCATTGTTGATTCCAGCGTTCGGCGAGAACATAGGACAAGGCCTAAAACACAGAGTTTTCTAGCACGACACCAGCGCAGTTCCCGTCTTCGCTTGCCATACCGCTGCTATCAGCACCAGGCGTAAACGTGAAGTCGAGTGGACGTAGAAGTAGCAGCGGAGCGCCGGACGTTTCGGCGGCGGCAGATTCCGCTGCACAGGGATCTGTTGCCCGCGATGCAATGGTCTCCTCCAATGCCGGAGCGACTGAACTGCAGACTTGAGTGAACGCATCGCCGATGCCGTTGTGCACTGCAGTTGCGTGTTTTCGCTGGTGCCGGCAGCCGCGGCCATGATGCGTGGTTGTACAAGTGATCGCTGTCTGGACGATGGTCGCCAGTACTCTTCGGATGCCCTGATGCGGGCGCAGGCGACGATTGGCAAACGTATCAGCACCAGTCCTGTCCGATGCCCTGCCCCACCCTCACTCCGGTCAGACTGGCATTGCAGAACTACACTTGCCTTATTTAGTGACTCGTCACTATATCAACAGCTAAAGGTGCGCCGCCTTCGCTAGCGAACTGAGCCCACGCCCGCTTCCAGAAGTCCGGATTCAGCTGGCAGCGACCGCCGCGCGCCTGATCGAAGCTCAGCTCGTGCATTTAAGAAATATTGCCATTACGACTCATTCGCAATAGGATCGCCGCGGTACCACTGCTGGCAGGCCGCCGTCGCCCTGTCCCTGTCTGTGTCTCTCGTCAAGGCCACCTCCTTGCTGCCTCGTCTTTTGCGCGTGCGTCTGCCGCGTCTCTCCGTGCTGTACGCCTGCCTTTCCGCGGCCTGCTTGAATGTGCAGGCGCAAACGGCAGAGCCTGTCCCCGTTGGGCAATTCGCCAAGGAGGCAACCGAGCTCGACACCGTTCGTGTCAAGGGCGAGCGCCTGGGCTTGAACCTCAACTTGGACGCCAGTGCCGGCGCGCTGGGCACCAAGCGATTGCTGGACACCCCGTTTTCGGTAACCGTGGTGGAGCAGGAAGACATTGAGAAGCGCGGTGCAACCACGCTGGGCGACGTCTTCATCAATGATCCCTCGGTCTACGCAGCCGAGCCTTCGGCAACGACTGCCTGGTGGGGCACGCAGATCCGAGGCATCGGCGTCAGCAACCACTATGTGGATGGCGTACCGATGCTGATGGAATGGGGCGGCGAGTATCCGCTCGAAGCCGTCGAGTCGGTGCAGGCTTTGAAAGGACTCGGAGGCTTCATGTACGGCTTCGGTTCGCCCGGCGGCATCGTCAGCTATCGCACCAAGCGGCCAACCAGTGCCCCGATGCTCTCCGCCACGCTTGGCTGGCGCAACGACAGCGCCTGGTCCGCTCGCGTGGATGCCAGCTCCCGTGTGAATGGACCTGATTCATTCGGCGTCCGCGTCAACCTCGCCAAGGACGGCGGCGAAGCCTACAACGGCGCGGGGCTCGATCGCGAAGTAGTTGCGGTAGCGGTGGAACAGCCGATCGGCGATTCGTTGGTATGGCATGCCGAACTGCTGCGCGAGGACAACAAGCTCAAGCATGAGCCGATGTACTTCTACTGGGATACCTACGAGGGCGATCGCCTGCCCCGCCCCAACTACGACTACGAAAACGTCCGCGTACGCAATTCCTACTACCGTGCGAAGACCACCAATGCCACCACCGGCCTGCAATGGCGCGTGAGTGAAGACTGGAACGTTGACTTCACCGTTGGCGGCAGCCGGCGCAAGCACTACTCCAACAAGATGTTCGGCAACCTGCTCAATGAAGCGGGTGATTACGAGGGCAGCGTCTATAACTTCGCCGCCGATCTGCGTAGCAGCGCTGCCCAGGTGCTGGTCACCGGCAGCATCGAAACAGGTGCGATCCGCCATGAACTGGTGTTTGGCGGTGCGGTGCAGCGCAGCTGGGACCGCTGGAGCAATGAGTTTTACTGGAGCAATGACTTCTCGGGCAACCTTTACCAACGTCAGGGCTTCATCTCCCACCACGTTCCTGATTTCAGTTTCGCACCAGTGAGCTCGGATGAGCGGCAGAAGTCGCTGTTCGCCAGCGACACCCTGCACTTCGGCGAGAAATGGCAGGCGATACTGGGCGCACGCTACGTCGATTACGAACAGCGCGACAAAGATGGCGACCCGGCCGTGGATTCGCGCTACGCCACCTCGGCGATGACGCCAACGCTTGCCTTGATCTACAAGCCGGTGGACGCGGTGTCGATCTACGGCAGCTACGTGGAGTCGCTGGAATCTGCGGGCCGGGTTGGCTTTGACAGTGAGCCACCTTACGCCAATGCCGGTCAGGTGCTGGATGCCACCATCAGCAAGCAGTACGAGATTGGCGCCAAGTACCAAAGCGGCAGGTTCGGTTTCACGACCGCAGCTTTCCGCGTTGAACGCGGCGCCAAGATCGACCAGTGGCGTGAAGGCCAGCGCTATCTGGTGCAGGACGGGCTCACCTTGTATCGCGGCTTTGAAGCAATCGCCAGCTACGGGGTAACCGACAGCCTCGATATCGGTCTGGGTGGTTTATGGTTGGATGCCAGTCTGGAAGATCTATCGCCGGAGAACGCCGCGCTCCACGGCAACCGCCCGGCCGGTTCAGCGCCACGCCATTACGTTGGCAACTTCGAGTACCGCCCTGCCCTGCTGACGGGCTTCAGCCTGCACGGCACGGTACGCTATTCAGGCGAGCAGCACTACGAGGATGCCAACCGCATCCTGATTCCGGGGCGGACAGTTGCTGACCTCGGCTTCCAGTACCGCACCAGGCTGGCCGATCTCGACACCACGCTGACCGGCAATCTCAACAATGTGTTCAATCGCAGATATTGGAATCTGGACACCTTGGGTGAAGCCAGGAATGCCTCGCTGGATCTGCGCATCGACTGGTAAACCTTGCCGTTGCGGACCAGGGGCGGCACCCCGCACATCGACCAAGAGCCCCCGCCTGCGTTCAAGTGCGGGCCCAACACCGGCAGACCATGGACGGGCCTGAACAGTGTTGGGCAGGATCAACTTCAAGCGCTATATCCAGTTCATGACACGGCGTCAGTAGCCAATCGGCCTTCGTCTGTTACTGCAGGCTGCGCATTCAAGCGTAGTTGTCAGCACAGACGCGAAAAAAAGTTGCAAATGTCAATCGATGCACTTCAGTCTGCGCGGCGCGGCGGGTACAACGTGCAACAGCAGTTTTCCAAAAGTGACGCATCCGTAGGTGTGAACGCCATTGACTATGCGGAGCTGCCCGGCGAGCTGAGCCAGCAATGAAATCTGGATTCGGTCAAGGGGTATACACCAACAGCATGCCAACAACAGAAAGTTCCGGCTGCATCTGTCGAGCACCATGCAAGCAATGGCATCGGCCGTTGCCAGCTTGCATGCAACAACCTGTTGTCCCGCCAATACAACAGCACGGAATGATGGAAAGAAAATAGAAACACGATTATTGGCAATCAAGATCTCTATCCTTGGGGAATCATGATCGTCGTTAAGCAGAGATTGCTTGCACGATTCATCACAAACTTCCAACCGCCAGTCAACGCCTGTTGCCTTCCAACAGGCAGGTTGATGGCGGATGCGTTGCTTTTCCATACAACTACTTCCTGACGCAGAATCGCTGCAGGTCAGTGCATCACGCTGCGTCGCGCCACGCACGCGTTGGAACGAAACGACATCCGCAACGCGCCATCGTTATCACTCCAACAACACAAAAAATTTTTGCAGCAACGCGCACAAACATGGCGCTTGCATTACAAATCTTCGTTTAGTTCCCGCCACCCAACCAATTGTCAACTTGCGCACTTCAGAGCACGCATGCGCTCGCGTAGAACGTGCAGCGGCACTTCCAATACATCAACGCGTGGATGTCATTGCAGATGCCAGACACGGCGGAAACACTGAACTCCGGACGAAGCAAGGGGCGCTCCCCTGCCCCGCAATGTATGCAATGCCTGCCTGGAAGATATTTGTTCCCGCCTTCTCCACACCCTGTTCAAAACTGGAGATTGACCAAGATGAAAATGTTGAAGTTGAGCCTGTTGAGCACCGCGCTTGCTGCGACGCTTGCGGCAGGTGGTGCGCATGCAGCCGGACCTTCCCCCACCGCTGCACCGGTAATCCGCGCGCAGGCCTTGCTTGCAAGCGCTGCAGGGAAAGCCCAGGGTTTTGCCAGCAGCGGCGATGCGTTTGTAGCCGTTGACATTCCTGCAGGTGCCGGCGGTGTTGAGCACGTGCGATTCAACCGCACCTATCGCGGCCTGCCCGTGGTGGGTGGTGATGTGGTCGTTCATTCGCGTGCAGGCAAGCTGCTTTCCATCTCAAAGACCCTGCGCACCGCCGTCCGGCCCGCATCGCTGGTGCCGAAGATCAGCTCAGCTGACGCTATTGTGGAAGCCGGTGTTGCCTTCGGCAAAAGCTTCACACAAGCACCCAGCGCAGCGCTGGTGATCGACGCACAAAGTGGCACGCCCAGGCTGGCCTATCAGGTGCGCATGGCGGGGCAGCTCAAGGATGGGCGGCCCTCCGACATGCGCTACCTGATCGACGCGCAGACCGGTGCAACGCTCGCGTCATGGGACACCGTACATAACGCCGCACCAGGCGGCGGCAATGTGGGCTGCGCCAACGGCGTAGCCGTCACCGCCACCGGCCACTCGCCGTTCATGGGGGCGGTGCCGTTGAACACCACCAAATGCAGCAGCACCAACTATCTGCTGCTGGACAAGAGCCGTGGCGGTGGTCATACCATTGACATGGGCGGCGCCATGGGCGTGTCTAAGGCCGCCTTAGTTGCCGACACCGATAATGTCTGGGGCACAACGCCTGGCACGAACCGGCAATCCGATGCAGTCGCCGCACACTACGGTATTGCAGCCACCTGGGATTACTTCAAGAGCGCGCACAATCGCAATGGCATCGCCGGGGATGGGGTTGGCGCAACCACGCGTGTGCACTACGGCATCGGCTACGTCAATGCCTTCTGGTGGGACGGCTGTTTCTGCTTGACCTTTGGCGATGGCATGACAGCCCTTGACGTAGCTGGGCATGAAATGGCGCATGGCGTGACCAGCCGAACAGCAAACCTCTTCTATGCCAGTGAATCCGGTGGTTTGAACGAAGCCACCTCCGACATATTCGGCACCATGGTGGAGTTCCAGGTGAACTCGCCCGAAAATCCACCGGATTACCTGATCGGCGAGGAAATTTCGAAGTTCTTTGGCGGTCCGCTTCGCTACATGTTCAAGCCTTCGCTGGACAAGGTGTCCTACGACTGCTTTATAGAAGAAGAAGTCACGAAGGCGGACCCGCACCACTCTTCCGGCGTTGGCAACCACTTTTTCTATCTTCTGGCTGAAGGAGCCACCGTACCCAGCGGCTATGGTGCAGGCACAAATGCCAATCTGACACCGGCAGCGATGGTCTGCAACGGCAATACCTCGCTGGCTGGTATCGGCAAGACCGACGCGGCGAAGATCTGGTATCTCGCATTGACCGCCTACATGACCGCCAACACCACGTATGCCGATGCGCGTGGCGCCACCTTGAACGCCGCAACTGACCTTTTTGGTGCTGACTCAAATCAGGTTCGCGCGGTAGCCGCAGCATGGGACGCAGTGAGCGTGACAGCTGCCATGTGACAGCTGCCTAGCTGTGGCTGCTGCAATAACCCCGCATGATTCAATAACTTCTGGAGTCAATCCATGAACCACGCTCACCACGAAATGAAGTCCAGGCGCACGCAGGAACGCCCTACCGTCCATGCGTCAGCGCTCAGCAATGCCATACGCATCGCAATCGCAGCAACAAGCATTGCCTTGCTGACCAGCGGCACTGCCTTGGCACAGACCTGCGTCACCGCTGCGGACATAGACTGTAGTACCAGTCTGTCAGAGGTATCGCCGCAGGTAGCATACGATCCAACTTCAATTTTCGGCGCGCCACTGCCTTCGGCAGTCACCTCTGCTGTGCTCTTCTCAGATAGTTCGGCAATTACCGCGGCAGCGCCATTGAAAGCACGTGTCATCAACAGTAGAGATATAGCCAAGCACGCAGCGGGTGATGTAATAGGAATCGAAGCCAATTTCGACGGAATGGATGTAACCGCAGTAAATTCCGGGAAAATTGCAGTCAGCACCAGCGACCTCGGCGTGGCCGATGGCATTTTCAGCGCTGGCGAAAATACCAATGTACTGAACACCGGCAGCATCAGCGCTACCGGATACAGTTGGGCAGCAGGGATAGAGAACCAGAGCGAAATATCCGCGCGGGTAAGGAACGATGGTGACATCTCCACAATGTTCTCGTCGTCCAACAGCACAACGCCTCTGCTCGGTCACAGATACGGCATCTTCTCCCGGAACTCCGGAGATGGTGGAACGCTGATTAGAAACGACGGAACGATAAGTGGCGGGGGAAGAGGGTACGTGACTGGCATATTCGCCTACGACGCGGGCGCCGGTGGCGTGAACATCATCAATACAGGCGACGTCTCCGTTCTGGCTGGCGCTGAAAAGGTGATGATCACCAATGGAATAGTCGCAACGACCAACGCAATTGGCGGCAATATCGCGTTGGAAAATAGTGGCCTCATTGAAGCCAGCGGAACCCATTTCGGGAACAACGCGATCGCGCTTTCGGCGCGTGGCGAAGGGTCCAAAGCGACGGTGGTGAACTCTGGGACAATACGCGCTTTCAGCGCAGTGGAAGATTACACTGGCGAAGCCGTCCATGTGACTGCCGATGGCGACGTTGGCATCCACAATACGGACGGCGGCCAAATACTGGGTGATATCGGCGTAGTTGCCATGTCGGACAATGGCGACGTGCGCATTGCCAATGCCGGTCTGATAAATGCGACTAAAACATCAGCAATAGCCGTCCAAGCTTACGCCGTTGGCGGTCGAGCGATTTTTACAAATACGGGTGAAGTTATTACAACCGCTGGATCGGGCGTCAGTATTTCTGGTGCTGCCGGTGCTGAGGCCATCAATCATGGGGCGATGAGCAGCGCTACTGCATCTGAGCTGCCCACGGTCATGCGGGCGACATCTTCAGAAGGTAACGCACTGGTTGCGAACAGCAGCTCCGGTAACATTCAGCATAGCGTTGTTGGGCCGTACCTAGAAATCGGGGGGGCGAAATATCCCATAGGATACGCGTTAGCTTCTTCCTTGGCTGCTCAGGCAAACCAGGGAAATGCTACTGCAAGCAACGCGGGTCTTATTGAAATAGCCGGGCTGGACTTACAACCTTCGACACCAGCGGTGAGCATCACGGGCATAAGCGCAACAGCAGGTGCACAGGGTAACGCGACAGCGGCGAACTCCGGAACGTTTAGGATATCCGCCCCCGCTGATGATGTCTTGCACCCTATATACCTCCTGGTGCTCGGTGGCTCTAACGGGAAAGGAATAGCTGGACTATCTGTTAACACAGACGCAGGCAATGCAACGGCGTGGAACACCGGGGTGCTCGCTATTGAGACCAAGGGAACCGGAGTAGTCCAGGGCATGCCAGCTGAATTTGCAGGCATCGTTGGCCGCTCAGTCAGCGGCAACGTGAACCTGGTGAATACAGGTTCGTTGGTTCTGAAAACCACAACCCTGACCGAGCTTGTTGTCGCTGATAACCTGCACGCCAACACTGGGCTTGACGGAAGCTCCTCCACCGGCAACGTGAGCATCCTCAACAATGGCAGGATGCAGATTGATGGCTTAGCGTCCGCCGGCGCCGTTGCTGCAGGTAGCGGCGGAGCCGTCTCGCTGAAGAATACGGGCACGGTCATTGTTTCTTCGTCGAATGGTAGCGCCACTGGTTTGGGCGGAAAGATCAGCGGTGGGACACTCAGCATCGCCAACGCCGGCATCATCAATGTTAGAGCGGCAGCTACTGGCGTCCGCAGCGCCGGTATATTTGCATCCGCTACAGACGGTGCGGTGGTTGCATTGAATAGTGGTTTGATCAATGCCGCTGCTGCTAGTGGCAATGCCTACGGCTTGCTGGGTGGTGGCAACGGCACGTCCAATCTCGTCAACACCGGGAAGATCGTTGCAGTCACCGCAATCCAAGGTGGTGACGGCGACACTACCATCAGCAACTACGGAATCCTGGTGGGCGGCGCCCGCCGCCCGGGCGGGGAGGGACCCCCAACCAAAAGAAGAGGGGGGTGGGGGGGGTTTTTGGGGGGGGGTTGGGGGAGTTTGGGCGGGGCCCCGCCCAGGACGGACGAGGGGGGTG